>DATMYS010000132.1:0-4634 GCA_035560835.1 Methanosarcina sp. | reverse complement strand
CGCCAATTTCCACAATATTTGTCAAGTATTTTATAAATTAGGAGCTAGAACAGAGTATCGATTTCATGTAAATAGGCCAAAATTTAAGGCCAGATTCTAATGCAAAATCGATAGCTTTCAGGCAAGAAAATTCCTTAACCGATGACCAATGGATCTATTTTGTATTATTGAATTTATGACGATGTATTCTGGAGAACTATTTTAAATTTGTATTGTTTTGTATCTCTGTATAGCTGGAGTCCTCTTCAGGGTTAGATATTTATTATTAAGTTTACTGAGTAAAATTACTCTTGTAAGATTACTGTTCCATCTTTCTGTTCCATCTTCTGTTCCATCTTACTGTCCCATCTCTACGGACTCTGGAAGTTTCAGCTTAAAGTTACTGATAGAGAACTTCTTATCAGGGCATCTTTCTTCGCATCTTCTACAGGCAGTGCCGAGACATCTTGCAATATTGATCCTGAAACTTTCGTTTTCTCTTGTAAGGGCCTCTTCTGAACATCCATGCACACATGTATCACAACCGCTGCACTGAATGGTAGCGAAGAAATCCCATTTAGGCTCCATGATCTCCAGACTTTTTCCGAGTTCCCAGATATCACTTGCACATTTTCTTTCCATTGTACTTTCCTGCAGTTTTTGTGGAATAGGCTGAATACCTGATCTCTCAAGGTTTGAATTATACTTTTCAAGAGGCATCCCTTCATTCCATAGGGCTATTTCCTGGACGTAGATGGCTGCAAAGGTAGGGGATGAAGCAAACATAATATGATTGGCAAGGATCGCTTTCTTCATTTCATTGAGGTATGAAAGGTAGTCGGGATCAAAGGCCAGGTCTTTTGCAAGTTCCAGGGATGTATTTCCGCACTGGACAATCCGTTTAGGGGTTGCAGGCACAATACCTGTGAAGCGGGCTTTTTGCGGATCTACATATGTCCCACTTGCCCCGCACATATACATAGTTTCTAAGTCTTCGTAGGCTATTCCTGCTTCATGCATCAGAGTAAGATGCCCAGCTCTAAGGGCACCGAAAGCTTTTCCGGCTTCAATTACGTCTGTCTCTATAAACGTGATATCTTTTCCCAGCCGAATTTTTCCGCCTTCAATATAAGGGGGTTTTATTATACCGGTTACAAGCCCCGCATACATGAGGGCGATTACTCCAGTGCCTGTAATTCCCTTTGCAGGATATCCGGTTGTTTTGAAGGTCCCGTTGCGCAGGTTAACTCTGGGGCCTTCTACCAGCCTGAGCTCTTCATCAAGGACAAGTGCTTGCCAGCCTCCCGCCAGCCTCAAATCGGCAATTGCTCCAGGTGTTGCCAGCATTCCTTTGCTAATCTGTTGTCCTTCGATGGCAGAGCCTGCAGCAGCCGATCCTGTGTATATCCTGTCATCTACCTTCACGGCCATTTCAGCATTCGTCCCATAATCCGTAACCATGCACGTTTCGGGAGTATCCAAAAACCCGGTTTTTATCATCATAGCAAGTGCATCGGCTCCAATTTCGTGCTTTATCGAAGGAGGAATTATCACATCAACATCTGTAGAAATCCCGATCTCATTTCCTGAAGCAATATGTCCGTCCCTCTTCGTAGGCTTCACATGCATCTTTTCAAGGACGTTTTTTCCCGCAAATGCAAGATCCCTGATTTCTATTCCTTCGAATAGTGACAATTGGATAGGATTTCCACAAACGGCTATACGCTTGAGGTTTTCTGGCTTAAGGCTCTTTATCAGGGAGTTTACGGCTGAGGTAAGAATTTCATGGGCTATTCCCTGCCCATAACTGATCGCAAAGTCCATATGATCAACAACATTCGCACCCGGAAGCGGGTTTCTGGACAAAATTGCAGTCCTGAGGACAGAAGAGTCCATAAGATTCAGGAGCTGAGCTCTAATCCCACTGGTGCCGATATCTATATTTATTGCCTGATCCATATTTTATCCCAGAATCTTCTAAATTTTTGCTCATCCTTTCCAGTCTTACTCTTTTCTTATTGTTTTTTTCTATATTCTGCTATGTAAAAATCTTCTTAAACTAGACAGAAACATATCTAATTCAATAATTGAGATCCAGTTCACGTCTTGAATCACAGGTGTTCGAGATTCTTTCAACAACAGGATTTCTAAAGAGCCTATTTTCTCTTTCCGATCTTTATTTATTTCCCAAAATTTATTTGCCGGTTTAAGAATACCATAAATGATTAATAGAGCATTCTTGGACCAGCAAATTAAAGATCAAAAAGAAATAAAAAAGAAACTAGGGAAATTAAAGCAGAATCAGTGGAGATCCTTGCGGACTTCTTTCCAATTCTTCCCTGCACAGATCTCTTTTGCGATTTTCACGGCATCAAGGGGAGTTTTCCCATATACTGCGTTACTGAAGGTCTCGACGAAATGCCTATCTATTGCAGCCCCGCCACAGGCTACAGGAACGTCTTCAGATTCCAGGACCTCTGCAAGGGCTTTAAGACCTCCTTTGGTTGTGCTCATGAGGGTTGTTCCGGTGACAAGGTCAGCATTTGCTGCTTTTACAGCTTTAACAGCTGCTTCTACCGTTATGTCGCTTCCAAGATCAACTACTTCGAAGCCATTTGCTCTGAGGATAGCGGCTACAATGTTCTTGCCTATATCATGCAGATCTCCTTCAATAACAAGAGACACCACCTTTCCCTTGAAGTGGATATCCCCTATCTTTTCTTGGCAGAGTTTCACCCCTTCTATAAGGGCTTCATTTGCCAGCAGGATTTCAGGCATATAGCTTTCTCCGATGTCGTAAAGCTCACATACAGTCTGGATTCCGGGCATAAGGGCATTTAAGACCAGGTCTGTTGGGTCTTTTCCTTTTGAAAGCAGGTCAGCTGTGAGTCTTACTGCTTCAGCACTGTTTCCCTCGATCACCGCTTCTGTCACAACTGCATATTCGGGATTTTTCGGCCTGCTCTGTTCCTTAATCTCATTGACAGTGTTTACTTCTCTGCTTCTGTCTCCAAGATCCACTCCAAGGCCGATCATGATCCCCTCGTCGATGAGTTTTTTAAATTTTGCAGGTTCTTTTTCTTTCATCTCGAAGATCTTCTGAACTGCAATATCGATGTGCCTGATCATTCCTTCATCCCACCCAGGACATTTTCTTTCATACTCCTTCCAATACCAACTCCAATCTGCCTGATAAGATCTTCCAGATCATCGTATTTCGGGATTGGAGTCTCCTTGCAGGCTCTGACGTACGCTCTGAGGTTTTCGAGTGGGGTTCCAGAGGAGACGCCACATGCAGTCCCGATAATATCAGTTCCCTGCAAGATGCATTCCCGGGTTCTGTTATATACCTGTTCGGGAGTGCCGTTAGGCATCAGGTTTATGACATCCAGGCTTCCGAGAATGGACATCTCGTTGCCCATTACCTGGCGGCAGTACCAGACTGGAACGGCATCAAAGGAGAAACAGTCAATTCCGCTCTGCTTTATGTAAGGCAGGAGTTTACTTGCGTCTCCGCAGATGTGCAAGATCTGAGGACAGCTGATTTCCTTTGCCATTCTTTTGTGGGCAGGGAGTACAAATTCTCTGTAGGTCTCCGCAGAAATCAGATTGCTGGAAGCCGAAGGGTCAGCGAGGAAGATGATATGTGCCCCATAAGCAGCCTGCAATTTTCCATAAGCTACCACGAAATCGGTTGCTGCTTCAATGAAGGCATGGGCCTTTTCCGGGTCGGTTTTTGTCCACCTGGCTATATTTTCGACGCCTGCTATGTGACCTGCTACCGTAAAGGGAGCGGTAAGTCCGGGGATGATAGGAAGCATGCCGTCGTAGCGCTTCCTCAATTCGTCTATTGCTCCAAGCACTACCGGGATTCTTCCAGTTTCTTCCAGGTTATCGGGCCAGGTCACATCTTCGGGAGTCGTATAAGCTGGGCCGGTCACCGGAGGTCTGTCTGGCTTATCCCAGTCAAGTTTACATCCCAGAACTTCAGCTTCGAGAGAAATGTCAAACTGGGGACGTGCAGCCTCAATGCCACAAACTTCATAGGGGGCGGCTGCAAGGTCTGCCATCATCTTGCTATCGAAGTGGGCTTTTGGCCAGGAAGCGTTGCATACCTGCATTAATTCTGTCGTAGTCTGAGCGAGGGGATTTGCAGGAGGTACGTAGTCAACCCTGCCTCCAAGCACGGCTGCCAGAGTTCTTCGGGTTGGAGTCATTTCACTTACCATACTATACATCTCCTTTTAATCTGCATTTAATACAACTTTCAGCGATATGTTAATATGTTTGACTTTGCAGTCAGATCACCAAAGAATTCGTTTTTTGAATGCCACCCACAGGGTAAAAGAAGTAGTGATCTTTTGTCAGGTAAAAGCCTGAAATGTCTTGTTTTCACGATCATTTTTGCGAGTTTTTCCTGATCCCCTGAAATATATAAGAAAACTATTCTTTTTTGCGCAAGTGCCCACAGTTTTTACACTGACATCTATTAATATGGAAATTTGAATATTTAACTGAATGCAGTTAGCATAATTAAGAAAAACTTATATATTTCTCAAATTTACGCTACATAAATTTTTTTAAACAGCCAGCTCCACTTTAAAAATCAGTGTTGAAAATTCACATTGAAAATTAGTGTTGAAATCAGTGTTGAA
>DATMYS010000131.1:0-2663 GCA_035560835.1 Methanosarcina sp. | reverse complement strand
TTGTGTAATAAAATTCATAACTGGTGTATAATTAAGCTTATAAATGCTATAACGTCTTGAATAACAGAAGATTCCCAAAAAGATACTTCTTTTTTCCGAACTTCCTCAGGATTTCTCAGAATAGGCAGGGATTGGGAAATTTCTCACGGAAAAATTTAACAGAAGAGATTTAATGGAAGAACTCTGTTATTTACTCTTCCATCATTGAAAAAAAATCATTTCAGGTTCACCCATGCAAAATATACTCTCAGTCCAATCCCTCACAAAGAAATTTGATGATTTTACGGCTGTAAAAGATATCAGCTTCAACGTTGAAACAGGTTCGATCTTTGCTTTTCTTGGCCCAAACGGGGCAGGCAAATCCACAACTATCAAAATGCTTACAACCGTCCTGAAGCCCACATCAGGGAAAATAAGCATTAACGGTTTCAATGCGCTTAAAGAACAGGACCAGGCCCGCGCATCTTTCGGGATAGTCTTTCAGGATCCTAGCCTTGATGAAGAACTGACCGCTTACGAGAATATTGTTTATCATGCAGTCATTTATAAGGTACCTAAAAAGGAAAGGGACGAAAGAATCCAAAAAGCCCTGGAAATCGTTGGGCTCTGGAACAGGCGGGAAGACTATGTTAAAAAGTATTCAGGCGGCATGAAGCGCAGGCTTGAGATTGCGCGGGCGCTTGTCCATTACCCCAAGATCCTTTTCCTTGACGAGCCCACGGTAGGCCTTGATCCCCAGACCAGAAATTCTATCTGGAGCCATATCAGGAGCCTGAACAAAGAAAAAGGAATGACAATCTTTCTGACAACACATTACATGGAAGAAGCCGAAGCTGTTGCAGACCAGATTGCAATCATTGACCACGGAAAAATTATAGAATCCGGCACTGTTGAAGAAATAAAGAAGCGGACAGAAACCGAATCCTTAGAAGAGGCTTTTCTGAAATTGACAGGCCGGGACATCAGGGATGATAACGAGTCTGGAAATAGAGTACGAACTATAAGGGGCATGAGAAGGAGGATCAGGCGTTGATCGAGGTAATCTACATCCTCTGGCTCAGGCAGCTAAAACATTACTGGCGCTCAAAAGCAAGGCTGTTGGGTTCTCTCGGGCAGCCTCTGCTCTTTCTGGTAACATTTGGATTCGGATTCGGCCCGATGTATACAAGGGCAAGTGGGGGGGCAAACTACCTTGATTTTCTTGCGCCAGGAATCGTCTCAATGTCTATCCTGTTCACTGCTGTATTTTCGGGGCTTGAGGTCATCTGGGACAGGCAGTTCGGCTTTCTCAAAGAGACTATGGTAGCTCCGATCTCAAGGACTGAAATCATGATCGGGAAAACCCTTGGAGGCGCAACCATAGCTATGATCCAGGGCCTGATCGTGCTGAGCCTGACCTATGTACTCGGTTTCAGGATTCCGAGCCTTGCAAGCCTTACTGTTGGGCTGGTCTTCATGCTCCTGATAGCTATCTTCTTTACAGGCCTGGGCCTTGCCATAGCCTCAAAAATGAAAGATATGCAGGGTTTCCAGTTGATCATGAACTTCCTGATCATGCCTATCTTCTTCCTGTCCGGCGCCCTCTTCCCCCTTGAAAACCTGCCGCAGGCGATCTATTTATTAAGCAGGATCGATCCCCTTACCTACGGGGTGGACGGCTTAAGAGGGGCCATTGCCGGAATGAGCGTGTTTGGCATCTATAACGACCTAGCAGTAATATGTCTGCTCTCAATGCTTGTCTGCACGATCGGAGCATTTCTTTTTTCAAAAATAGAGGCGTAAACGTCTCTATTTTTTCCAAAATTTGCAGATTTAAAGCCCAAAGTTCAGTGTAAATTAAGGTATTATATAGATCATTAATGATTATTTTATATAAGTGTCGTATTATTATATACCTTAAAATTATTATATAACTTTAAATTAGGCATCTGATTAACTGAGTCAGGAATTCACGGCTACTCACTATTTAAGGCAGATTCTTTGGATTGACATATTAAAAAAAGAGGTATTTTTAATCGATATATTAAAAATGAGGCACTACAGATGTCAGATTTTATTGAATTTCTAGCCCTTGGATCGTTTCTCGGTCTGGCTGCAGGGACAGCCCCAGGCCCACTGCTGGCTGTAACCATTTCTGAAACTCTCCAGCACGGCAAGTGGGAAGGAATAAAGGTTGCAGTGTCTCCTTTAATTACCGACCTGCCAATCGTTTTATTCGTACTGTATGTGCTGTCGCATCTGACAAGTTATGATTTCATTATTGGAATCATTGCGTTTTTTGGGGCTTCATATCTCATATATTCAGGAATCGAATCACTGAAAATCAAAAAAGACAGCATTGAATTGAATATAGAAAAAGAGGATGCCCTTAAAAAAGGAGTTATTGTGAACTTTGGAAACCCACACCCATATGTATTCTGGTTCTCCATAGGCGGGCCGATAATTATTAAGAGCCTGAACACTCATGTTTCAGCTACAATTCTGTTCATACTAGGGTTTTATAGTTTTCTTGTCGGGTCAAAGGTAGTCATTACATTAATTGTAGAAAAGTCAAAGTCCTTTACAAATAGTAAACGTTATTTTTCTATTATCCGTGCTCTGGGAATTGCACAGATTATCTTCGGATTGACTTTTATTAAAATGGGCTTGAGTTCATTAAATAT
>DATMYS010000130.1:0-6194 GCA_035560835.1 Methanosarcina sp. | reverse complement strand
GACCTACATTATTTAAGTATTAATTTTGTACATCATTCTTATAAAGGTATATGAAATTAATGGTGGTAGTATGGAACTCACTCCGATTCAAAAAGACATTATTATTGCATTAATCAACCTCCAGCGGCAAAAGGACCGGGCAATCAAAGGAGAAGAAATCGCCGAGGTAATCAAGCGTAATCCTGGAACTATCCGCAATCAGATGCAGTTATTAAAGGCCCTTGGGCTTGTAGAGGGAGTGCCCGGACCAAAAGGAGGCTACAAACCCACAGGAGCAGCGTATGATGCATTAAGAATTCAACAACTGAAAAATGAGTCTGTGGTTCCCCTTTACAGGAACAATGCATTAGTTAATGGGGCTACAGCTGCTGATATTAGTTTTACCACGGTCAGGAATCCTGACGCCTGCAGCGGAGTCGTCCGCGTAATAGGAAACACAAAAGACTTCGTGATGGACGATAAACTTCAGGTAGGTCCCACACCTGTAAACCGCCTGATAATCCGTGGAGAAGTCACAGGAAGGGATGATACTAACAATTCAATTCTGTTTAATATTACGGAAATGATTTCACTCCCTAAAAAACATGTCAAACATTATATGAAATATCCTCCTTTGCTTGTGAACCTGAATGCAAGTATCCAGGAGGCAACGAGACTTTTTATCCGGAATAACGTTCACGGAGCTCCTGTAGAAGATAAAGGAAAAATCGTAGGAATTATTACCTATACCGATATTGCCCATGCGATTGCCCAGGGAAAACCAAACGTAAAAGTCAAAGATATCATGACAAAAGAGCTTATCACGGTTGATGGGGATATGCAGCTCTATGATGTGGTAAAACTTTTCCATAAGTACAATGTAGGCAGGCTTATCGTAACGATTAATGGCGTACCCAAAGGCACACTGTCAAAAACCGATGTCCTGAACGAACTGGCAGTTTACTGAAAATTAAGGTTTCTTTTGCGGCTCTTTGAAAGAGCGGAAAGAAGTCAATAGAAATAGCAAGTCAGTAAAATAGCCGGAAAAAATTCGATATTTATAAAATATCGGATTGTCCGGGTTCTCAACCAAGAGGTAAAAACCTCCAGGTCTTCAATCCCTTTTCATGTATTCATGTCGGGCACTGAGCTCGGCTGCGATTTCATCAAGGGTAACATTATTTGCCGCAAGCATTATCAGAAGATGGAAAATAAGGTCTGAACTTTCTGAAACGATTTCTGCATGGTTTTCATTCCTGACTGCGAGGATTGTTTCAATTGATTCCTCGCCCACTTTTTCAAGGATCTTGTTCATGCCTTTGCGGTGGTTCAAAAGCTTGCAGACGTATGAGCGTTCGTCATAGTTCTGTTTTCGGTCCAATATGATCTCATATACCCTGTTCAAGATTGATAGGTCAGTATCCGGCATTTTAACACCTGTTTAATTAACATGGGCAAATATTTAAAAAATTCAAATTGGGAAAGATACCCAAAAAAGTAAGAAACAGGAGAATTTTCAAACTTTTCTTGGATCAGTAATTTCTCCGGTAAGGGCTGAAGCTCCTGCAGTTGCAGGGGAAGACAGATATACAAAAGATTCGGGACTTCCTTCTCTGCCTTTGAAGTTACGATTCGAGGTTGCAAGACCTATTTCTCCTGCTCCAAGCAAGCCGAAAGAGCCACCCATGCAGGGTCCGCAGCAAGGGGATTCTACGATTGCACCTGCATTCATGAGTTTTTCTATATACCCGGCTTTTAAGAGTTTCAGGTACTCAGTCCTTGAAGCAGGAACTACAAGCAGGCGAACGCCTTTAGCTACTGGCTCGTCGCCCATAATATCAGCCATGAGTTTAATATCTTCGAACCTGCCGTTAGTGCAGGAACCCACAAAGATCTGGTCAAGTTTCGTACCCTCTACCTCGGTTACGGGTTTTACGTTATCCACATGGTGAGGGCAGGCTACCTGGGGCTCAAGGTCAGATATGTCGTAGTGCCTAATTCCAACATATTTTGCATCTTCATCGGATTTCCAATATGGATCGAACTCGTAATACAGAATCCGCTCTTTGAGGTAGTTTGCAGTCACTTCATCGGCTTCGATGATTCCTGCCTTTCCACCCATCTCGATTGCCATATTGGACATAGTCATACGTTCGGGAATCGAAAGAGAGCGAATTGTTGAGCCTCCGAACTCGGCTGCCATGTACCTGGCCCCTTCTACTCCTACATCGCCTATTAGGTGGAGGATGAGGTCTTTGGAGTAAACGCGCTCTGGCAGGTTACCTTCCACTTCAAAACGGAAAGTTTCAGGTACCCTGAACCATAGTTTACCAGTGGCAAAAACCGCTGCCATATCAGTAGACCCTATACCTGTAGAAAACGCCCCTAGTGCACCATACGCACATGTATGCGAATCCGAGCCAACTATAAGGTCTCCTGGTAGCACGTGCCCTTTCTCGGGAAGAACCTGATGGCAAACTCCTTCATATACATCATAATTTAAAATGCCCTGTTCCTCAGCAAATTCTCGGAGCATAATATGATTTGCTGTGGCGTTAATGGAGTCCGCAGGAACCTGGTGGTCAAATACGATCACTATTTTCGTTGGATCCCATACTTTCTTCTCTTCTTTGTCCTTCATAATCTCATAGAAGCCTTTGACTGCCAGCGGACCTGTAATGTCGTGAGTCATTGCCAGGTCTATATTTGCCAGTACGAAATCCCCGGCTTTTACGGGACTTCCGGAGGCTTTCGAAAAGATCTTTTCCGAAACGGTCATCGGACAATTTTCATTACCAGACATCCCGGTCATGGGGAATAACTGGCTCTTTCTAATAAATAAATTTAATTGATGATGCAGGATCGAGAGGAACTAAAAAATCTTTCAGGTTTATGGAAAAACTGACTAAATTAAAATAAGAGCAGCTTAGCCGAAAAAGTTTGAAACTTTGTCAATTCTTATTCTTAATCACTAATTTCGGTACTTCCCCTGCTATCGTGAACTATACAGGTAAATATGCCATTCTCCAGGCTCGTTTTTGCAAGCTCGATACCCTCCTCCCCTCTCCTGAAGTCCACAAAGTTTTCATACATTCCAAGCATGTCCTCAAGTTCCGAAATATACCTGAAGAGGAGATCCTCTGCCATTCTTCGGCTGTCTTCTACAGAGACAGGGAATCCAAGACCTTCACATTCGCATGTCTGTAGTCTCAGCCCTTCGATATAGAAAGGATAAGTGCTGCAGAGCATAGGGCGTACTGGATAAATCCGGCATTTGTACGTGTCCCTTTCAAGAAAAACGCAGTCTCCGTTTCTCTTTCGTCTGAGAATCCATCCAAAGACGTGAATCTTGCCCTCACAATCGATACAATCCTTAAGAGATTCGAGAAGTTCGGGAGAAAACGACTCTTTATTTTCCTCCAATGGCCTAAATAAAGTCTCTAGATGTCTTTCTTCAGACTCCCCATCCCAATCCTGGATAGGGCCCTCAGTCACAAACGGTCCTGCAACCTCAAGTTTTGAGAAGCCTGTGTATTCCCGGATTCTTTCAATCTCGGAAAGAATCACCGCTACCCTATTATCCCCGAAAGCCCGCCTGCAGCATTTTCCACAGTGCTGGCAGAAGAAACCTATTTTCCGGATTTCAGCTGCAAACTTTTCGGGGTCAAGTTTGCGAGCCATTTCTATTTCTTTCTTGAGACCGGCAATAAGAAGAAGCTGATAGCTTGTTTTTTTGGACTCCGGCTTATTGCCTGTACTGGAAGCTTCCATACAAAGACTCGTGCCCTAATGGTACATCAAATTAACGCAAGCCGCGATTGACGCCAGGAATTCGGGAATCTTATCCCGAAGAACCTTTACCTGACTGACAATGGATCGTAATAAGAAACTATATATCAGGGAACCCGGTTTAAACTTAAGTTTATATGTGGCAGACATTACTCAAAAAGTTTGAAAAATATCCTGCGCAGGCAAAAGTGCTTAAATTGCTCTTTGAACGCGGGTTTCAGGTGAACGAAGAAGGGAAAGTTACTTCCGGAAGTATTGAGATAGCACATACCCAGCTTGCAAAAGAAGCAGGCGTTGACCGACGAGTAGTCGACGCGACTACAAAGACCATTATTTCAGATGAACTTTTGAGCAGAATTTTTAAAAATGTTCATTCTATTCCCTTCCTCAGAGACGTAGCCCCTTCCCTTGGCCTCGGAGTGATCATTATTATCCCGGAAGATGCCTCTGACGTGGGCATTCTTGCGGAGGTTGCAGGGCTGATCTCAGAAAGCAAAGTAAGTATTCGTCAGGCAGTCTCGGATGACCCTTATCTAACTGATAACCCGAGACTTACAATCATTACCGACAAGAAAGTGCCTGGAGAACTCGTGGACAAAATCCTAGAACTACCCTCGGTCAAAGGAGTAAGCATTTACTGAATCTTCTTCAACTAAAAATTAAGATTTCATAAATAAAGTGAAAGCGAGATAGGAAACTCCACTTAAGAGATTATTTTTCAATCGAAAAAAATTTCTGTGAATGTTAGCTGTGAATATTAACTGTGAGTATTAACTGTGAGTATTAACTTATTTTCTGCCCCCTCTAAACGCGGAAAGTCCTATAGCTATCCCAAGGAATCCGAAAAACATTGCATGCATAGAAATATTTTTTACTTCAATTCTGGATACTGGACTATCTGTGAAATTTTTAACAGTATTAACAAGCCTGAGGGTTTCGCGCTCTACCGATGGTCCCATTTCTGCAAGCGGTCGGGTTCCAGTAAAGGACAGGGCGAAGTTCTCAACAGACTCAAGACTTTTCCGGCTCAGAAATCCCTCGGTACTGTTACTCTCGTTTCTGCAGCTTGAGCCTGAATCTCCGGTATCTCTCGGATTAACAATGTATTCGGTATCTTTCGGGTTAACATCACCTTCGGTAGATGATTGGTTTGTCGGCTTCAGTACCTGAATAACAACACAGGCTGAAGAACTGCCGTTATCGTTCTTTGCAGTAAGGGAAACTGTATAGTTTCCTGGGCAGCAGAAAGTATGTTTTGGGTTAGGGCAGCAAGACCTCTTCCCATCTCCAAAGTTCCAGGACAGCGAGGCTGCATTTTCGGAAAAATCAATAAACTGGACCGTAAGCGGAACGTACCCAACTGTCACATTGGCACCGAACTTAGCCTCAGGAAATATCGGAACCGAAGGGTTCAGAGCTTTCAAAACATTTATGGTTACATCGGCTGAGTCACTGCCATTATCGTTCATGGCATTCAGTGTAACCGTATAATTACCCTCATTGACAAAAGTATGCAAAAAGGCCGAAGAGTTTGAGGTCTCCAGGTTACCAAAGCTCCACAACAACGAGCTGGCGTTTTCTGAGACATCTGTAAACCCAACCGTAAGAGGCGCATACCCTACTGTCACATTGGAAGTAAAAATTGCTTCTGGAATCACTGGAAATTCCGGGATGAAATTTATTAACGGTCTGTAGTCAATACTCTTTGCACGGCGATTTACGATATATACCGTGTCGCCAATACCATCCCTGTCCCCATCCTGGCCGATGTAATCACTCCAGCAGTTACCTGAAGTCCGGTTCCAGGTATTTAGTTCATCGTCCCTGGCATTATTCGTATTATTAAAATGATTATTGTATATTGTGTTGCCTGAAGAAGTAGATAACTTGATACCACGGTCAGTGTTTGAAGATACAATATTATTGCTCAGGGTGTTATTTTCGGACATAGACAGACAGATCCCGATATTATTCCCCGAGATGATATTGTTATTTATGACGCAGTTTTGAGCACTATTCAGGTAAATCCCGCAATTGCTGTCGGTTATTGAGAAACCGCTGATTGTCACATTACTGGCAGCTACCTTGAATACATTGCTCTCTCTATCCGCCCCGGTAATAATCGTATTGTAAGGATTTTTTGAATACGAGATTATTGTCAGGTTATCCTGATTAATTTGAACGTTTTCATTATATTCTCCGGGCTTTATAAAGATAGTATCGCCCGGGAAGGCATTATCTACTGCTTCCTGAATCGATTCTCCCGGGGGAACATAAATATTTCCTGCTGCTCCGGTTTCTGAAATAGGAACCAGAACCAGAAATATTGCAAATAAGCAGACCCGTCTGAAAGTTCGAATTTCTATCATTTTAACCCACACATCAATCCAGGAATTTACAGAATTATTTTTTAAAAGGATACATAT
>DATMYS010000129.1:0-3123 GCA_035560835.1 Methanosarcina sp. | reverse complement strand
TATTATTTCCGAACGAAAAATTATAAGCCCAAACAGCTTCGAAAAAAATTACCCCGTAATATATTATTCCATGATAAAAACCAGTAATCCATATTGAAAAATGCCTGATGGCGGGTCGACCCTCTTTCGAAATATAAAAATAAATTGCCGGATTTACCGGCTCGATCCACCCTTCAGTTTGTAAGTGACTGGATAGGAGCCGGGATTCTTCCCCCCCGCTTTACGAAAGCCTCGGAACTGAAATTGCTTACCGGCATAATAGGGGCATTTCCAAGCAGGCCGCCGAATTCTACTGAATCTCCAACCCCTTTTCCGGGCGCGGGAATAATTCTGACTGCCGTCGTTTTTCGATTTATTACTCCTATGGCCATCTCGTCAGCGATAATAGCCGAAAGGGTGGAAGCAGGAGTATCACCAGGAACTGCAATCATATCAAGGCCGACCGAGCAGACGCTGGTCATAGCTTCAAGCTTTTCCAGACTGAGGGCTCCGACCCTGACGGCTTCTATCATGCCTGCGTCTTCACTGACAGGGATAAAAGCTCCACTAAGGCCGCCCACCGAGGAGGAAGCCATTGCGCCACCTTTTTTTACGGCATCATTCAAAAGGGCAAGGGCTGCAGTCGTTCCGTGAGTTCCGCAACGCTCAAGACCCATTGCCTCAAGAATCGCAGCAACGCTGTCTCCGATTTCAGGCGTCGGAGCTAGGGAAAGGTCAAGAATCCCGAATTCGACTCCGAGCCTCCGGGAGACTTCCCGACCCACCATTTCGCCCATGCGGGTTATTTTAAAGGCTGTCTTCTTGATGGTTTCCGAAATTTCCGTAAGATTCGGGTTTTCAAGCTCGCAGATTGCAGCATTCACAACGCCTGGCCCACTGACCCCAACGTTGATAACGCACTCGGGTTCCCCGATTCCGTGAAAGGCTCCTGCCATAAAGGGATTATCTTCAGGGGCGTTTGCAAAGATGACAAGTTTAGCACAGCCTATTCCGTCCCTATCCGCAGTCAAATCTGCAGTCTTTTTAATGATGCCGCCCATCAGGCCAACCGCATCCATATTAATCCCGGTTTTTGTGGTGGCAACATTTACCGACGAACAGACTTTTTCTGTGCTTTCAAGGGCTTCAGGAATGGAATTGATAAGCTTCAGATCCCCGACAGTTGCGCCTTTATGGACAAGGGCACTGAAACCTCCTATAAAATCCACCTGAGCATCTTTCGCAGCTTCGTCCATTGTTTTTGCAACGGAAACGAAATCAGGAGACTTGCAGCTTTCGGCTACCACAGCTATTGGAGTTACTGAAATTCGCTTATTGATTATCGGAATTCCGTAGAGACTCTGGATTTCATTCGTTGTACGCACAAGTTCTTTTGCACGGGTGGTTATCTTTTTATAAATATTCTCATTGAAAACCTCAATATCAGGATGGCTGCAGTCCCTCAGGCTGATGCCCATTGTTACAGTTCTGATGTCGAGATGTTCCATCCTGACCATCTGGATTGTTTCCAGAATTTCATTCGGGTTTATATACATGAAAAATTACCTCTCGTTTCAGACAGATTAATTTTCCAGATTGTTTCCAGATCGTCTCCAGCTCAGATCCTGTGCATGAAGCGAAATGCGTCTTCGTGCTGTACCTTGACCTCGACTCCAAGACTCTTCCCCTCGGCACTCATGGCCTCCTGAAAAGCCGCAAGATCAAAATTCTCCTGTGGAGCTTCTGCAAGCATAATCATGGTAAAGATACCCTGCATGATAGTCTGAGTGATATCTACAATATTTACATTGAAACTTGCCATCACAGTAGTAATCCTGGCAACAATTCCTACCCGATCGCTGCCTATAACCGTAATTATGAAACGACTTGATACCATTTTGTGTCTCCTGCTGCTCGGACCTTTATTCCTGCAGGCCGATGTTCAAATCTTATAAATTGAGAGATTTTGCTCAGATTGAAGATCTGATTGCTAATAAAGTGAACTACTGTTTTAAGTAAGCCGTTCTAACAGGCTATTAATAAGGTAAATCATGTATCTGAACTGCTTTAAAGTAAACTGTCCTTAAAGTAAGTCATTCATGAAACCGATTGTTTTAAAAGAGAACCGTTCTTAGATGAAAATAGCCCAAAGAAAGCCGTTCTTAAAGTTGTAGACTCTGGAGAAAATCTAAAAATAGATAAATCTAAAAACTCCGACTCAGAAAGAACAATTATGTTAAAACACAGCTGGAAACCTTAAAAACCGATTTGAGCCATAATCTCAGGTATTTTCTTCAAAACAGAGCTCAACAATCTTTTCAGCAATTTTCTGAATATTTTCTCTTCCTTTGAGCTTTATTGAAAAATCGGCATATTTCTCATAAAGGACCATCCTTTCTTCAAAAAGTTCTTTCAGGCTCCTATCCCTGAGTCCTACTATGCCCCTTTTTCTTGCATTGGGAAGCCTTCTGGCAATGCTTCTGAATGTGGTGTCCAGAAAGATTATTTTTGAGATCGTTTTTAAATGCTCCATGGCTTTTTCGGAATAAACTACACTCCCGCCAGGGGAAATAACGCTCCTGTCTACCTGCCCGAGCCTGAGAATGGCTTCTTCTTCAAACCTGATAAGAGCCGAATCTCCGTATTTATCAATAAGAGTCTGGAGAGGCATTCCTGTGTTTTCCCTTATTAGTTGATCTACATCGATAAAAGTATAACCAAGGCGCTTCGCAAGGGCTCTTCCGATAGTACTTTTTCCCGCTCCTGCCATGCCAATTAATGTGATGTTCATTGTCATACTCCTCCAAACTCTGAAAATAAGGGAACCCGTTACCTGAAACTTCCCGGCATAGACTATTGGGCTTTATAGGCTATTGGGCTTTATATCATTTGGACAAAATATACACTCCAGCTATATAAAACATACAACGTTACAATTTACTTAGAAAGGGCCATTTATTTTAATATATGGCTTGAAATTTCAGAATAAGGCGTAAATTATCCTGCTTTTTGTAGTATTACAGAAGAATTCTCGGAAAAAAACAATTGTGGTCGTAAATAGTTCTAGAAAAACAAGATACATGCCACGTGGACAAAAAATAAACAGCAGGTAGTACTCCAATAAGGTATAGCTCAGTTGGAGCT
>DATMYS010000128.1:0-2054 GCA_035560835.1 Methanosarcina sp. | reverse complement strand
GTCTGTTTTTGGGGTGACACAATGATTAAAAATATTGAATCTAGAATCTTTCAAATTTTTCTTTTTTTAGTTCTGTTTTTACAGGTATCAAATGTGGCAGCTGCAGAAGCACCTGAAGAACAATGGAACAGGTCTTTTGGTGCAGATGGCGAAGATATTTCCTGGTGTGTTCAACAGACTTCAGATAGCGGGTATGTAATTGCAGGTACAACAGTTCCATATGGAAAAGATATGGAAGGCTATCATGATGCCTGGCTGATCAAGGTTGACAAAAATGGGAATATGCAGTGGAATAAAACTTTCGAGAGACTATACTCTGGCGTGGGATACTTTACACGACAGACCTTAGATGGTGGTTATGTGTTATCAGATTCTATACTTCCTTCTGATTATGCATTTCCTTCTGTTGAGCCCTGGCTGATAAGGATTGACAAGAATGGAAACGAGGTGTGGAAAAAGGGATGTAATGAAATTACTCACGAGGATTATCTTCAATATAGGGCTGAGCGTACCTCTGATGGAGGATATACAATTGGAGATATGGTTGAGTATGAAATTGGAACTCAAGACGATTTGCTTACGATTGATTCTGATATCAGATTAACTAAATATGACCTAAGCGGCAACCAGCAATGGAATAACACTTTTGGTCAAAAGAATAGTTCTGAAACTCTAGATCCGTTCTTAACTTCTATTAAGCAGGTATCCGATGGTGGATATGCAATTGCCAGCTCAATTAATCTCAACAAGACAAACACTAATTCTGACATATGGTTTATCAAGACTAACGAATACGGTCAAGAGCAATGGAATAAGACTTTTGGTGGACCGTTGAATGATTCTGCTTATTCTTTATCTGTGACTTCAGATAATGGTTACGTATTAGCTGGGAAGTATACTGAACCCTGTTCCTCTGGGCCTGATAGTGCTGCTTTTATGCTTAAGACAGACAGTGACGGTAATCAGGAATGGATAAAAGTATTTTCGAACTGCACGCTATATTCCGTTCAACAGACTTCAGATGGTGGATACGTAGCTGCGGGCATTAAAAATGAGAATGCATGGTTAGTTAAGTTGTCGAGTGACAAAAAGGATACTGGGCATGAAGGTGGAAAAAACACTGAATCTGGGGATGGGAAGGATACTGAATACAAGGATTGCAAGGATACTGACTATGAGAATAGTAAGGATACTGAATCTGCAAACGGAGAAAATATTGAATCTGGTAATACATCAGACAGCTTCTCTGTCCAGATAAGACATTATATTTGCGATATCTTCAAGGGAGTTTTCCAGTGGGACTACTATACTTAAATTGGAATACTTAAATTGGAACTTTTCTTGAAAAGATTACATTCATACTTCTGGTACAGTGTTGCAAGCTTCAAATCTTTCACAATCCCTGGGGCACTCTGCCTGCTCTCCTTTTTCTGTTATTCCAAATAAATTTCGGAGTATTTCGATCCACCGACAGCGGACTTCTTTCCAATCAACGCCAAGAAGGATAAGAACCCGCATTCCATTAAATAATGACACAAGAGCGACTGCAAGGGTACGCGGATCTGTCTCGGAAGGAATAAGGCCTTTCTGCTGTTGTTCTTCAATTTCATGGGTTGGCTGGTCAAGACCATGCTTCATGCCTTCAATTGATCTTTTCTGGACCTCAGGTTTGTGTACTGTCATCCCCAGAATCTCGAAATATAGTGCATGTATTTTAGTATCAGGTGACATTATATGATCGAAGATTTCTATCCACGCATCAACCGGGCATATGTTAGAATTATAGCCTGTTTTTATATCACGGTACTGTGTCTGCAGATAATTTGCACTTTCTATGACCAGTTCATCCTTATTTTTAAAGTATCGATAGAGAGCGGGTTTGCTGACATTAAGTCGATTGGCGATATCTTCCATTGTAGTCTTGCAGTATCCTTTCTCATACATTACCTCCAGTCCTGCTTCAACAATTCTCTTTTTTGCTTCTTCTTTGTACTCCGGAAGCATCTTTGACAAACAATCACCCTTTCATATTTTGATGTCAATTTATATATAAC
>DATMYS010000127.1:0-2223 GCA_035560835.1 Methanosarcina sp. | reverse complement strand
AAATTGTTTTCGAGCAAAAATTAATTTGATATAAAAAATTTCGAGCTAATTATAGCTCTTTTAGGTAGGACTTATGCACTTTAGGAAAAATCAAGTACATTTGATGTTTTCTCAGAAATTCTAGACTACGTTTTTCGACCTTTGAACCTAACTTATACCTTCTTTTGAAAACTCGGAGATAACTTTACTTGAAGCTGAAGAATGCTATTATCAGTATGTGCACTAACAGTATAAAGGATTGATTATTGAAATGAGGTAAAATGCATTGGTAGATTAACTATTCTCACAAACTTTTCTTTATTACTAAAGGAGCGCACAGGGTCACGAATACCTCGTCCTTTGCAGCTCATGTCAAGCTCCTAACCACGCACATATATCTAGAAGCCACGTACAAAGGTAAGAGCTATCGCTCAGGATAAGGGTGAACCAAACTATATCCAGAAAGCTGGAAAAGCAATTAAAATGAATACTCTATGCTATCACTTTATATAGTCTTCATACTATGTTTCCTCGATAACCCAGACCTGAGTTATCGGAAAGTTTTCTGGGATAATTATTGAAGGCTGGCGAGGAAAATATCGAAATAAAATCAATTACATTCGTATAATTCGGGAGAAAGTATAGTACCTTGATAGTATCAGCCAAGTTCAGCCTAGACCATAAATAGCTGTTTATTTTAAAAAGATATATAAATTATTCAGCCAAAATCCTATGAGGTGTTTAGATTGCTAGACTTCCTTTATCCTCCGATACTTGAATTGCCCTTAGCCATAATCATTCTGCTTCTTATTATTACAATTCCTCTAATCGTTGTCTACTTATTTCTAAGGCTCACAGAAGTGGCCTTTGAGCAGATAGGCTTCGATCACCGGCATGCAACTCTCGCTGTCTTCGGTTCTTTCATAGGAAGCCTTATCAATATACCGCTTTATGCGGGCACTATAAGCTCCTATCCCGGATGGTACACAACACTTGCCAGTACCTTTGCCCCAGGGATTCCGACGACCTTTCATCCCTTCTATTTAGCCATAAACATGGGAGGAGCAATAGTACCTCTTATTATATCTGCCCACCTCATTTTGACCCACCGGGTATCAGCTCCCAGGGCGGGAGTAGGGATTCTAGTTGTAGCATTAATAACTTATATTTTGGCACAGCCTGTGGCAGGTGAGGGAATAGTTCTTCCCTTCTGGGTGTCTCCCGTATTAGCGGTAATTTGCAGCCTAGTCTTATCACAAGGTTATTGCGGTGCACCATCGCTTGCATATATAAGCGGCTCGATAGGAACCCTCCTGGGTGCAGATATTATGAATATTCTGACTCCAGGAGTACTTCCTGCTCTTTCACCAGTGGGACTGCAGACTGCAAAGCCATTAGTCCTATCCATAGGAGGAGCGGGCGTATTTGATGGCATATTCTTAACAGGAATATTGGCTGTGCTCTTCGCCTCAGTAATAGTGCGCTTTTTCCATGGTTCATGTAAAGGTGTAAAAATGCACAGAAATACATAATTAAAAAAGTTATTAATAAAATAAATGGATTAAAAATTCGAATCGAACAATTGTATTAGAACCTATCTGAAAAGTGTTGTGACCTACTGTATCTTTTACAATATGCAAAACCAAAACGAGTACTGAATGTTATAGACCTATTGTAACTTTTCAACACGCATTACCGACTTTTCGGATAGGCTCTTAGCGGAAAAAAGTAAAAAGAAGATACCGTTTTTATTTCAGTCGAATACCCCGCTAGCTTGCTGCGGGGGTGGAAACTTCCCCGATAACCGTTAATGATTATATAATTTATCAATTCCATTTTTCGGTTGTTAACTTCTGCTCAAACTAAACTGTTTAGGGTTATTATTTCCTTTAACGGAATTTCGAGCGGTGGCGCGAACATACCCCGTTGCTTGCAGCGGGGTGCGCCAGCGCAACTTTGATTAGATAATCAAAAGTATACCTAGGGTCATGTCAACCAAAAAATGTCGAGGAAAATTAGCAATGTATAGGGTAAAATAATCATATTTTAATCCGACACTTGAGGATTGGCGCGACACTAGTTATTTGGCTCAAATTAGTTGAGGTCAGTTCTTTTAGAGGATTTCTACATAGCCGAAATCCTTAAACGTAGACTGATAAATATTTTAAAGTATGACAATCTGGTTTCCTTTTTCTGCAACCATCCGTCAGGAAGAAGGCTTCTATATCTCAATCTGCCCTGAAG
>DATMYS010000126.1:0-5067 GCA_035560835.1 Methanosarcina sp. | reverse complement strand
AAAATATATTTTCCTTTATATCTATAATTTCATTATATATCCGCAACTTATATTGTATATGTATAATTTTTTTAATCTTATCTCCACAACTTATATTGTATTGTGTACGATTTTTTAATCATATCCCTATGATGTGTTTCTAAAGTATAAAATGAATAAAACATCTTAATCAAATCATTTATAAAAGTTAATTAGCTTTACAGGCTTCAAAGTACATATTTCCAGCCGTCTTTTTTCAGGTTATTCCTGTGTTCTTCATAATCAGGCATGAGTTCTCGGACAAGTTTCCAGAACTGTATAGAATGATTTTTCTCTTTGACGTGGCAGAGTTCATGCACTACTACATACTCGAGCTGCCTCGACGGGGCCATTATAAGCTGGAAATTTATCCTCAGCACATTCTCTGCAGAACAGCTTCCCCATCGTTTTTTCTGATACTTTACCTTAAAAACTGGCGTGGCTACCCCGAGCTTTCTAGAGTAACTCTTCAGAAGCTTCTCAACTTCCTCTTTAGCACGTTCGCTATAAAAGCTCCAGACAGCTTCTTTAACCAGAAAGGGAAGCTGATATTCAGCAGTATTCTCAGGGACCTCAACCTTAAGTTCGGAATCATTGAAAAAAGCCAGGGGTTTTTTAAAGTTATTCACGAATGTTATTCTCAGAGGATATTTTCTGCCCAGATAAAGATAAACTTCCCCTTCACAATATTGCTTTTTTTGATCAGGCAGCCTGTTTGCCTCGAACCATTCAAGCTTTTTGAATATCCATAGAGCTTTCCCTTCAACCATTCCCCGAATAGTATCTGCACCCAGTCCATGAGGCGCCCGAAACTCAACTCTCATGTCCGGGCGGACTAAAATAGCCGCCCTCTTTCGCTTTTTACTATAAACTATCTCGTAACTTATAGTCCTGCCACAGGCACTGATTCTGTCGTTTTTCCTCATCCCGGTTTCCTCAGTTTACAACGAGTTTCCAATTCAACTGTCTCTTTAATTACTTTCTTTAATTTAGACCTTATTCGTCTATCTCATTCATTGAACTTCTTGTAAAGGTAGTTTGCCGTTACCTGAAAAATCAGGATGAATATTATTAGCGCCAGAATATCCAGTACCGGTGAAAAAAGCGATTTACCGGTATACGCATACTCAATCATATCATTTCCATAGGTAAGAGGCGACACCAGTGCGATCTGCTGACCGATCCTGGGCATAGTCGATATAGGGATAAAAACCCCGGAAATAAAAATGAGCGGCAGTCTGACCGTGTTGAGTATCGACATAACCTCTCCCACGTTCTCGGTGGGATATGCGGCAAATAATGTCCCAAGGGTCGCAAAACAGAACGCTGTAAGCACCATGGAAATAAAAAGGGCCGGTACGTTCAGGATAGGCGTACCGAATACGATAACACCAATAGCAAGCGGTAAACATGCAATGCCGAGACTATACAGAAAACCGCTCAGGCTTTCGCCCGTTACCAGTGAGTATAAAGACATCGGTGCCGAAAGCAGGCGTTCAAAAGTTTTTACCCGCCGTTCGATAGGTATTGAGACCGGTTCTATTGATGAAGCCGAAAACAGGAGAGTGATTGAGATCAGCCCTGGAATCAGGGTGCCTGGCGGGGTGTTTTTTCCAATGGCAAAGGCAAGGAACATAAAAAGTGGGAAAAATAAGCCGGAAACTATGATGTTGGGCTTGAAATAGTAAATCCGCATGTCCTTTTTGGCAATCGCCCATGCAGTAGAGAGCTCGCAGGAAAGACGCTTTATCAATTCTTTATAATTAGTCGATGGCATGTATTTTCTCACCTGTCCGTTGCAGACCTGTCAAACGTATGAAAACATCCTCGAGGCTAGGGCCAAGAGTCGTGATACTGACAACTTTAAGGTTATGTGTGTGGGCATAAGCCATTACTGCATTGATAACCTCAGAGGGATCTTCAGTATAGAGCTTAAACTTATCACCTGCTTTTTGTGCCTCATTTACCATGGATAAACGGCTGAGCTCGTCAAGCTGGTCTGGCGAATTGTGGTCAAAAGAAAACTCGATCGACTGCACGCTCTGGATAGTCTTTTTCAAGGATTCGGGGGCATCAATTGCAACTATATGCCCTTTATTGATAATCGCTACCCTGTCACACATAACATTTGCCTCCTCAATATTATGCGTCGTTAAAAAAACCGTAACTTTCTCAAGGACGAGATCGGAAACTACTTCCCGAATTATGAGATTGCTCTGCACATCAAGCCCCGAGGTTGGTTCATCCAGAAACAGCAAACGCGGGCTATTGACGAGTCCCATTGCGAGTGTCAGACGCCGCTTCATTCCTTTTGAAAAACCATGCACTTTATCGTTTCGCCGTTCGTATAATTCGAACTTCCTGAGCAGTTCGTTTGCCTTTTTTTCTCTTTCTTTTCGTCCCACATTGTAGAGTTCGGCGGAAAACATCATGTTCTGCCATGCAGTAAGGTCATCGTACACGTTTGAATTCTCGGACACAATGCCCATTGATTGCCGTGCGGCAATAGTGTCGTGCTCAATATCATGGCCAAAAATGCTTGCCGTTCCAGATGTCGGTCTTGAAATTCCGGTCAAAATACGGATGGTAGTGGTCTTGCCAGCACCATTGGGACCCAAAAAACCAAATGTTTCTCCCTCGCCAACTGAGAAAGTAATATCATTGAGTGCAGTAAGAGAGCCGAATTTTTTGATTAGATTAGATACCTCAATTGCTTGCATATTATCCTGATACTACATTAATCCTTAAATCATTCTCACAACCTTTTTTTCAAAAAAAAAGCTTGACCAAAAAAAACAGTATAAGTGGTATATACGTGGATTTAAGTATAAGCAGTGTGCATATCACAACCTTTTTTTGAGCCTATCCCGAAACTAATATTGAGCCTATCCCAAAACCTATTCTATTCCAAATCATCAGGAGTTTTCAGGATCATTTTCCATGATCAGATATTCGATTGACTGTTCCAAATACGAGATTCAAAAATCAGATTTTGAGTTTCGGGATAGGCTCATTAAGAGGTAACTTTGTGAGTTTTACAACATATGAGTTAGGCAATTTGCCCAATACAAATTATTAAAGTTTTTATTCTTTGCCTAACCGACAGTAAGAACTATAGAACTTCCAGATACATGCTGTATGGAATCCACAGTAAAACTAGAGAACGTGGTGGCATCCACTACGCTGGCGGAAGATTTCGACCTGGAAAAAATGATGGAGTCTGGGCTGGAAGGCGCAGAATATAACAAAACGAAGTTCCCCGGCCTCGTCTACAGAATTGAGAATCCCAAGGCTGCCTTTCTAATTTTCACTTCCGGAAAAGTGGTATGCACTGGAGCTAAGAGCATTGAGAACGCTCATGCGGCCATAATCACTCTGGCTAACACACTAAAGGACAAAGGTTTCGATAAAATAGATCCAGAACCTGAAGCTCATGTTCAGAACATTGTAGCTAGTGCTGATTTGAAAACAACCCTTAACCTGAACACCATTGCTATAGCTTTTGGTCTGGAGAATGTCGAATATGAGCCAGAGGTATTTCCTGGGCTTATTTATAGGGTCGAGGCTCCCAAGGTAGTAGTGCTTGTGTTTAGCTCTGGCAAGCTGGTAATCACAGGTGGCAAAACTCCGGAGGATTGCAATGAGGGTCTGCGGATCGTCAAGACAGAGTTCGACAACTTAGGACTTATTTATTAAATATATTCTCAAAGTCTTGTAAACTCGTAACGGATACCACGTATAAAATTGGGAAGTACATAAGAGGAAAAAATATGCATATCACCAACAAGACAGAAACAGAAGATACCATATTTGAATTTACACTTTCTCACTCCGGCTTGCCTAGAAACTCATTCAACCAAACCCTAGTGTACATTTTAAGAGGAAAAGACGGCTCAGACTTTGCAGAAATAGATATATCCCAGATAATAACAAAAACAGGCAATTTTAAAGAAAGAAAAATATCACAGCGGTACATTGAAGAGCCAAGGAATAAAAAGTCTGGTGAAAATTTAGTAAACAACAAATAACTGAAATTATTAAAAATATGAACCAGATATCTGCACGTGGCCTTCTTGTGTATGTTTTCTGTGGAAAAAGATAATCTTCTATGGATTCCCATAGAACGTCATCGATTTCACATAATTTCATAGAATAAAGGCTCTTCGTTGTTTTGTGTGGATATCCTCATAATATTCTCATAAAAACCAATGCGGTCTTGAATTGAAAATCATCTTATCCATATGGAATGGCGAAGAGCCGAAATGATTTGTAATTTCAACCTAATATTAGTTTCGGGATAGGCTCTTGCAATACGTTTTGAAAATGTATTGATCCGTTTCATAAACCAGATCAATTCTTTTCTTGATCATCCTGAATTTAACCGAATTTCCACGATAAAATTAAAGCTGAACGTTAGTTCTTTCTACATAACCCTTATAACCCTTTGATGGCTTCCATCCCTCAGCTCCTAATGCTTCCAGTACTGTATAAACCCTACGATCTGTAGTTCCGCTTTGTTCTGCTATTTCATCTATAGTTACTTTAGAAATCGTTCCATCATTTCCTGCTTTACACTGGATCAGCAATGAAGCTATTTCATTGAATGTCTTTTTAGCTCCATTAAACTTTTTGGTCTCGCTGCAGTCTTCTGTACCTGATAAATTCAAAAACTCCCTCGCAAATTGTTTTGATGTTTCACTAACATTCACTCCCTTCTCTGGTGTCCATTCTAAAAAATCCAGTTTACATGCTTGCAACTCTTCAAGATATACTTCATCATTTTGATCTACCATAAAGTTTCCCAACTCCTAAAATTATTATTATCTTATCTATTATTCTGCTATTTACTAGACGCCCGAATAATAAAGTACTTTTCAATTCAGGATTCCATCGAAAGTATAAGCCCATTCCAAAACCAACTTTTATTTCCAAATTCATAAATGTTTCAGAATTACCTTCCTTATTACTTTCCTTATAAGCGTTTCAGATAATTATTCCAAGATCGAGATTCAAAAACTAATTTTGATTTTCGAGATAGCTACGTATTAG
>DATMYS010000125.1:0-4405 GCA_035560835.1 Methanosarcina sp. | reverse complement strand
GCCTAGCATACTGTTTTTGTTTATCAAGTATATTGACTTTGTCACATTTCCTTATCACGTCTACCGTAAAGTATAATTCCTCTATAAATTTGGTTTAGTGAAACAAATAACATAAGACTTCATCAAGTCAAGCAATAATTGTCAGGTTGGTGTATTCCTTTCTTATTTTAAGGAACAAAAGAGAATCTTGATTGATGAGAGATTACAATCCCAAAAAAAATGAATTGATAACAAGGCACGTTATTTAAAAGCAAATTTCTCCTGAGGAAATAAAGTTCCAAGCCAAACTGAATATAGTCTTGAAATGATTGATAACGCAATAGAAGAAGGTATTCCTTTCTCCTATGTTACAATGGATGAATTCTACGGTGAAAATCCAGAGTTATTGACAGAAAACCAAAAGAGGGTACAAAAAAGTATATTTTAAGGCTATATAAGTTTAGGTCGCGTCCGCACGTTAGCGATAAAATCTGAAAAACAGACATGTCGCCAAAATTAAGAAAAAAAATCGTCTCTTCGTTGTTTTGCGTGGATATCTTCATAATATTCTCTGGGACTTACGCACTTGAAGTACAAAATCAAGTACAATTGGCGTTGTGATTGATTTTGTATTTTAGATAGTTAAGGGTTTAATGCTATTGATTTCTCAGTCCAACTGCGTAAGTCCTATTCTCATAAAAACCAATGCTGTCTTGAATTGAAAATCATCTTATCCATACGAAATGGCGAAGAGCCAAAAAACTATATATTTTTCAGTATTCCTGGTTTTCAGGAACTTGCAGAAACGATCAATTTTGTAAATAGAATTTTCCCTTTAATCCATAACAGAACAGGGTTTTTATTATAGCCGGTAGTCCAGAAATCGTGGACAAGATTGCTGAACTTCTTTTGCCTATAAAAATAGTTCGGCAAAGGTATTAAAAGATCCAGAAGACCTCTTTTTTTAAATTGAGACCTTGAGCTCCAGAGTAATTCTTATATAGAAGTGCTTGCATTAAGAATAGGAAACTACGCACAAAGGTAACGTGCTCAGGAATACAATTAATAAAATTCATAGAAATTCATATCATTAAAAGGAGATTAAAGCTTGGCAGCACAACCGATCTTTATTTTAAGGGAAGGCAGCAAGAGAACCCATGGTTCCGATGCTCAGCATAACAATATTATGGCCGCAAAGGCGGTTGCTGAAGCGGTAAGGACTACTCTTGGGCCCAAGGGTATGGACAAGATGCTTGTAGACTCCATGGGTGATGTTGTTATCACCAACGACGGAGCAACAATCCTCAAAGAAATGGACATCGAGCACCCAGGTGCAAAGATGATCGTAGAAGTAGCCAAGACCCAGGATGCCGAAGTCGGAGATGGAACCACCACCGCAGCCGTACTTGCAGGAGAATTCCTGACAAAGGCAGAAGACCTGCTTGAAAGCGGAGTCCACCCGACAGTCATTGCAAGTGGCTATAGACTCGCAGCAGACCAGGCTACAAAGATCTTAGATACAATCACTATCAGTGCATCTCCGGAAGATACCGAAACTCTCGAAAAACTCGCATCCACAGCCATAACAGGGAAAGGCGCAGAGGCTAACAAGGAACATCTTTCCAGGCTTGCAGTCGAGGCCGTTAAGTCGGTTGCTGAGAGAAGCGAAGATGGAAAAATCACTGTGGACATCGAGGACGTCAAAGTCGAGAAGAGACCCGGTGGAAGCATCAAGGACTCCGAGATTGTCGAGGGTGTAATTGTTGATAAAGAGCGCGTCAGCCCAGCCATGCCGGAAGTCGTGGAGAATGCAAAAGTTTTGCTCTTAAGCGTGCCCATAGAACTCAAGAAGACCGAGACCAAAGCCGAAATAAAGATCACCACCCCTGACCAGATGCAGCTCTTCTTAGATCAGGAAGAAGCAATGCTCAGGGAAATTGTGGACAAGGTAATCAATACAGGCGCAAACGTTGTCTTCTGCCAGAAGGGAATTGATGACCTTGCCCAGTATTACATGACAAAAGCTGGGATCTTTGGCATGCGCAGGGTGAAGAAGAGCGATATGGATAAACTTTCCCGCGCAACAGGTGCAAAAATTATCACCAGCCTCGACGAGATTGAGGAATCCGACCTTGGCTATGCCGGTCTCGTGGAAGAAAAGGACGTTACCGGTTCCAGAATGACCTTCGTTACAGGCTGTAAGGACAGCAAGACAACCTCAATTCTCCTCCGCGGCGGAACCGAACATGTGGTGGAAGGAATTGAAAGAGCACTCGAAGACGCCCTCAGAGTTGTCGGCGTTGCTCTCGAAGACCAGAAGATCGTTGTGGGCGGCGGCTCACCCGAAATTGAGCTGTCCCTCAGGCTCAAGGAATACGCAGCAACCCTTAAAGGCAGGGAGCAGCTTGCTGTAACGAAATTTGCCGAGTCCCTTGAGATTATTCCTAGCACCCTTGCAGAAAATGCAGGACTTGACCCAATCGACATGCTTGTGGAAATGCGCTCCCAGCACGAAAAAGGCAACAAGCGTGCTGGACTCAATGTATACACCGGCAAGATCGAGGACATGTTCAAAAACAATGTTGTCGAACCACTAAGGATTAAAACCCAGGCAATCAATGCAGCTACCGAAGCCGCAATCATGATTCTCAGGATCGATGATGTAATTGCCTCGTCCAGTGCAGCAGGCAGAGCCGGTCCGGGAGCAGGCCCAGGCGGCGAAATGCCTGAAGATATGATGTAAAAATTTGAAATATAAATCCAGGATTGCCGGAAATTTTCAGCGTCCTGGAACTTTCTTTTTTAATTTCAGGACAGTTATTCAGCGATTTTTCAGAAATCTTTTTCAGAACTCGTTTTTAGGTATCCCTTCCAGAAATCCTTTTTTCAATGACCAATCTTTCTATGTAAGCCAATTTGTCTATAGAGTCACGAAAACGTTTCCAAATAAAGAAGAGACCAAGACTTTTCAAACAGGAAACAAATCATAACTGCAGGGTTTCCAAAACCAGAAATTCTAAAAATTTAAAAAAGGTATTTTTAAGTTTTTTATACCGAATATTACTGAATTGATAAAATGAATGATGACCAGTAAGAATTGTTATCTGGCTTCATAACAGGAAATTTCCCTGGCGTCTACACGGACTGGTTTCCCAAGCTCGCTTGAAATAACACTTCTTACCCTTGCCATACACCTGCAATGAAGCTGGATACGGGCTGACACAGCTTCTCGTTCTTCAACGTAGAAATCATTCGAACTGACAATGGAATGGACAGAAATCTGCTTCTGTACAACCTTTGCTATGAGACCCTGAGTCCCATCCGTGAGATCCTGAAGGCTGGTAGAGGTCAGGAGAACGCTATCTCCTACATTGAGCCCGAGTATTCCTACGAAATTTTGAGGGCTTCGAATCTCAAGAGTCCTGAGTTGATGCTTCTTCAGGACCTCGATAAGAGAATCAGCAATTCCTGTTAACGCGATGTACTCCATGGGATCACCCGTACATTGGGAACTCCTTCTTTACTTCTCCTTTCTGCTCCGTAGTCTGAACATCTTCAGCAAGCCTCTGAAGTTCGACTTCTATGCGTTCAGCCTGTTCTATAAGCCGAACTGTACTTATTGAAAGCCCATAGATCTCGTTTAAAACTTCAACAACAGCAGAAGCAGCTCTTGGATCTGGATTCTGGGTTCTGGTGGCACCAAGCAGGCTAAATGCAGGAATTCCACGCAGTAGACATTCAGCCATTACACTACCTGAAATCCCTGAGATGGTTCCCATCTGGAAAACCTCTACCTTTTCCTTGATTCTGTTCAGCATCTCCGGAGTGGTGGCTGCCCCAAAGACTTTATGCCCCCCATCCATTATGGCGATTCCTGCAATGGAAGCGATTTCTCTTACATTAATAGACTCAGCCCAGTCCACAAGAGCATTACTAACATCGTAGGAGACAGTGTGACTGATAGGAATATCGGAAATCACAACAATCAGGTTATGTTCCACGTTTTCATAAATCCTCACAGGCATATTTATAAGTCCCTCATAAAGTACTGCAATCGAGGGGAAATACCTGGAGTCAATAGAGCCAATGTATTCCATTTTCAATTCTTCTATCATATGCTGACTTGCAATATTCCCCACAAGCCCGATTCCGGGAAACCCTTCAATCAAAACAGGATTTTTTGACTGTACAGGTTTGGTAATAATCTTCACGTCATTGTTGTCATAATCTGTATTTGACAAATAACCACCTCAGCGGAAATACAACCCCTATGATTATATTTGAGCTAATCCTAGATAAACAAGCTTCTCAGCAACCCGGATCTATGCTACTTCCTGCACGCACATAATAAGAAATATACAATGGATCCAGGGCTTCAGCCACCATAACCCTTTTTGATAAAAAGAGAATCTTTTTAATATATATC
>DATMYS010000124.1:0-8250 GCA_035560835.1 Methanosarcina sp. | reverse complement strand
GTTATATACACTTTAAATTTATTAATTATGAAATCCAAATAAAGATCAGTGATCTTTTTGAAATACTCTTCTCTCGATTTTCAGATTACCCGATCCCCAGAAGCGTCTTCCTATGAATATCGTGCCTCGATTCTGGAAGATGGAAACGTTGTAGTAAGCAATGGTTTCGAACTCAGGCAAGACCTCAAACTCTCTCAGATACTTGAAAGTATAGAGAAAAAAGTCACCAAAAGTCCTGAAGAACCAGATAATCAAAAGGAAAATGCAGAGTTACTGGAAGAAAACGAGAGAGAAAAGCCGCATATCGAATTTGGGAAAATGCTTTACAGCAAGGTATTTTCCGGTCAACTTGGCGAGTATTTCAACAAATCCGTGAAGGAAGTCCCGGAAAATAGTAGTGGACTCAGGATTTCACTCAGGTTTGGAGAAGATGTTCCGGAAATTTCAGCGCTGCCTTGGGAATATCTCCATGATGACGAAGATTTTCTGATTCGAAGAAGAAACATCCTGATTTCAAGGCTGCCGGCAGGCGTGAAGAGGAACAATCTTGAACCTCTTGATTCCGTACTCAGGATGCTGGTAATAATTTCCGGTCCGGATGACCCAAGAATTTCTCCTTTGAACACGGAAAAAGAACAGGAAATTATTCTTGAAGCCGTAGACAAACTCCAAAGAGATCAGAAAATAAAAGTGGATTTTACTGAAGATGCAACCTTTGAAAATGTTGAAGGCTATCTGAACGAACAAGATTACCATATTATCCATTTCACAGGACACGGGATCAGCATAGATGGTAAAGGTAATCTTGTTTTTGAAAATGAAGGCCAGAAAGCAAGGCTTATTGACAACAAAACTCTTTCCGACCTTTTTTCCGAACGAGGGATCCGGCTTGTAGTGCTCAGTTCCTGTGAATCAGCCAAAGGCTCAAATAAAAAAGCTTTTGGGGACTTGGCCAGCATGCTTTCCAAAAAAGGAATTCCTGCTGTTGTGGCAATGCAATATTCAGTACTTGATGATGTCGCCACAAAGTTTGCGTACAATTTTTACAGAGCAATTTCAAGTGGAAAACCTGTTGACCTTGCTTTAAAAGAAGCAAGACTCGTGATGAAAAACTTAGAAAACGGTAATGGCCTTGACTTTGCAACTCCGGTACTTTATCTTTCAGACTGCAACTGTGTTAATGTAGGGAATTTAAAACCGGAAACTTCGGAATTCGTTTTCAAACCTATGATGCTGCCGGATTTGCAGGTCATGGAAAAAGGTTTTGTTGCCAGGAGAAAAGAACTCCGGCTTCTTGAAAAAGGCTTTAAATCCGATGTAAAAAGAGCTGCAATCATCCACGGCTTTGGAGGAATCGGAAAAACCGTACTTGCAACTCGATTTGCATTGAAAATGGGATATTACTTCGAAGGCACTCTGGGGATAAAATTTACTCCTACAACCAGACCGGAAGATATCCTGAACAAATTCAACAACTTTTTGCTGATGAAAGGAAGACCTGAACTGAACCAGATTCTGAACCAGCAGGTTCCCCTTGAAGTCAAAACTACTTTACTGGTCGAAATCTTGAAGCAGATAAGATTCCTAGTCATTTTCGATAACTTTGAAGATTGTCTGAATGAAGAAAAAAACGACATAGAAAACCTTGAACTTAAAGCATTCATCCAGCACCTCCTTAACAATACAACCAGAAACACAAAATTCCTCATAACAACCCGTTATGATTTTGATCCCCTTGATGGCAGGCTTGCTGCCGGAATCGAACACATTTCTCTTCCAGAACTTCATTTCCCTCAGACAAACTGGCTCATGAACAATTTTACTGAACTGGCAGATATGGGAATTCAGAAGAAAAGGAAAATCTACGATGTCATAGGCGGCCACCCCTGGACAATAGGCCAGTTTGCAAAACATGCCGCTGTTCAGGGAGTAGATGATTTACTGCTGGATCTGTCACCCCTGAAAAAAGATCTTATCGAGTTCACCTTGCTGGACAAGTCATTTTCCAAACTGGATGAAGACGCCAGAAAATTGCTCCTCTGTGCCTCAATCTACGAAGAAGCTATTCCTGTTGAAGCATTGTCATGGATTATAGGAGATGAAAAAGATGAGGGCCCTTCTGTCGGAGAAACTCTGCAAAAACTTATTCAATGGGGTCTTATCTCAAAAGAGCAGGAGTACGATAACAATGTTTACTCAGAGCATACAATTGTAAAAGATTTTGCACGGAAGAAACTGAAAGAAGATGGATTGGACAAAAAGAAGCTGCTTATCAGAGCTGCCAGATACTATGAGAATATGGTTTCCCATACTGGAAGCCTCTGGGACCATCTTAGAGCAAGAGATTACTATTTCCGGGCAGAAGATTGGGAAAGTGCAAGCGAAATTGTAGAAAATGCAGTAAATTATCTAATCCGCTGGGGATACATTGGACTTGCAATGGACCTATTGAATGAATCAACCCGCACAACATCAGGAATTATAAAAATAAATTCTGAGTACACACTTGCAACAATATTTCGGCGTCTCGGAGATGTAAATACAGCACTGAAAATGTACAATAGTATTAAATATAATTATGAGGAACTGGGGAATAAGAGGGAGGTTGCGGTTGTATTACATGCGATTGGAATGATTCATCAAGATCAGGGCAGTTACGAAGAAGCCGTGGAAAAGTATAACCAGGCTCTTAAAGCGTTTGAAGAGCTGGGAGACAAAAGCGCGATTGCAGCAACACTACATGCGCTTGGGAATATTCATAAAGATAAGGGCAACTCTGAAAAATCAGAGAAAAAGTATAACCAAGCCCTTAAAGCGTTTGAAGAGCTAGGGGATAAAAGTGGAGTTGCATATACACTGAGTCAGCTTGGAATGATTCATCAGGATCAGGGTAACTATGAAGAAGCAGTGAATCTATATAACCAGTCACTGAAAATTAAAGAAGAGCTGGGGGACAAAAGCGGAATTGCAACAACATTGCACCAGCTTGGAAGTATTTGTTACCTTCAGGGCGACTACGAAGAAGCAGTGAATCTATATAACCAGGCCCTGAATATTGAAGAAGAGCTGGGAAAGAAAAGTGGAATTGCCTACTCACTGCATGCGCTTGGAACTATTAATCAGGATCAGGGCAACTACGAAGAAGCAGTGAATCTATACAACCAGTCACTGAAGATTAAAGAAGAGTTAGGGGACAAAAGTGGAATTGCAACAACATTGCACCAGCTTGGAAGTATTTGTTACCTTCAGGGCGACTACGAAGAAGCAGTGAACAAGAATAACCAGTCTCTGAAAATTGAAGAAAAGCTGGGAGACAAACACGGAATTGCACAAACACTGCATAATCTTGGAATGATTCATCAGGATCAGGGTAACTATGAAGAAGCAGTGAATCTATACAACCAGTCACTGAAGATTGAGAAAGAGCTGGGAGACAAATATGGAATTGCACAAACACTGCACCAGCTTGGAAATGTTCATTATTCGCAGGGCAACTACGAAGAAGCAATGAATCTATATAACCAGTCACTGAAAATTAAAGAAGAGTTGGGGGACAAAAGCGGAATTGCAGTAACGTTAGGACAGATAGGAAGAATACACGAAGGAGAGGGAGAATGTATTTGTGCTCTCAGAAACTATTTAATTTCTTTCTCAATTTTCGAGCAGCTAAATTCGCCTAACAAGGAGATTGTTTTGGAATATCTCTCAAGATTGAGAGATATAATGGGAAAACAGGAATTTGATGCTGAATTTGAACGGCTGGGGAATGAATGACTTCTGAACTCATTAAATGTCCTCACTGCGGGTATAAATACCGCACAAATGTAGACAAAATTGTTGAAGATGGGGAAACTATTGCAGTGCGCTTCGGACTTTCATATATCAAAAAAGTATTCAGCCGAAAAAATCCAAAAAACATGTTTATAGATCTTGCCTGCCCCAATTGTAAGAAAGAATTCGAATGGGAAGTAAAGGTATGACTGAAGGAGAAATTGAAAGCGGGGCTGGTGAAGAAGATATTCCTTTTGTCACAGCCGAGCCCAATCCTTTCTGGAAGAAGAATGCTGAAAAACTTGTAGGGGAGTCTATTTCTGTCGTGGAGGACACGGCAAAACAATTTGTTGTTGTCACGGGGCTGCTTCAAGGGATTTATTTTCACGCTATTGCATTTTCAGATATGAAGGGAGCAGAAGGATATTCGATTTTGATTTATCTGGCTCCGCTTGTGCTGTGGCTGCTGAGTCTGGTTTTTGCGGTAATGGTGCTCTTCAGGAAAAAGTATGAGATTAACATAAATTCTACCAGCGATTCAAAGGGAAAATTCGAGGAAATGGTGAAAATTAAGTACAGATACATCCGGATTTCGGGGTTTTTCCTAATTCTTAGTTTTGTGGTGCTCTCTGTTGCTATCTCTCACTACCTTGGCATATTTTTGCTTTTTTCCAATGTTTGAATCTTTTCTTCTACTAACCATTTTAGTAAAATATATTTAGTATGTATTATAATTATCTGAAAGCCTGTTTGCGAACAAATAAATATACAAAACCTTTTACAGGTAGCCTAAGAGATAAAAATGACCGAACTTAAGAAAACGATTTCCTTCAAGCGGGGCATGGGGCTTGCAATCTGCATGCTTATAGGCACAGGCATTCTTGCACTGCCAGGCTTAGCACTTGATGCAGGCACTGTCTATGAAGCAATCCTCGGCTGGTTCCTTATAGCAATTGTCGCAGTCCCTCTTATTGAGATCTGCTCCCATCTTGGCCTGAAATTTCCTTCAACAGCCGGGCTTGCCGGTTATGCTGAAAAGGCTGTTGGGCCCTGGGGAGGATATGCAGTTTCCTACCTTGTGGGAGGCTCTTTCTTTTTCGGGCTTCCTGCGGTTGCCCTTATAGGCAGCGAATATATGAGGCAGCTTTTCCAGCTGTCAGACGCAGGAGCAGCCCTTTTTGCAATCCTCCTTGTGACCGTGATGTTCCTTTCAAACCTGGCAGGAATGAGGGTTATCTCTCTGATCAATTACGTAGCTCTGGCTGTCCTTTTCCTGCTAATAGGCCTGCTCATTGTTTTTAACCTTGATTTCCTGGGCTCAGGCCTCGAGATTGCCAGCGAAGCTCTTAGCGGTAACGCGCATATAGACCTGCACAACATCTGGAAAGTTGCAGCCCTCCTTTTCTGGGCTTTTCTGGGCTGGGAAAACCTTTCTTTTTCCCTTGGAGAAATAAAAGAGCCTGAAAAAAACGTACCTCGTCTTTACTGGCTGAGTTTTGCCCTTGTGACCTCGATCTACCTTGTGCTTGCCTTAATCAGCACGGGAGCCAGTGTTTCAGGCGCTTCCCTTCAAGGAGCAGCAGGGCTTTCCAGCCTCGTGCTTTTTACGCCCGGAGGAAATCTCCTTATCTGGCTCATGATAGTAGTCATTGCAGCAAATGCCTGCTCATGGGACTTTACTGCAAGCCGCTTGCTTTATGCAGGAGGCAGGACAGGAATTTTTCCTGAGGTATTCGGAAAGCTTTCAAAAAGGAATATTCCTGTGTCCAGCCTGGTTGGGCTGTATATACTTTCAATTTTTCTGATTCTCGGAAGTTATTTCCTCAAAATTCCGGTATCAGCCATGATGCTGCTCGTAAACCAGAATTTCGTTTTCCTCTACGCCTTCATTATAATTGCCTACTGGAAAACCGAAAGTGGCTGGAAAAAATGGACTTTTTCGGCTCTTTCACTCGTGTCCCTGAGTTTTTTGGTTTCCGGGTTTACCTGGAAAATAGCTTATCCGATCTTTTTAATAGGCTTTGGATATTATAGGTTTCTCAAGAGTACAGATAAAATTTATGAAGCTAGATATCCTGCGTCTAAAATTCCTGGATCTGAGACTTCTGCACCTAAAAACCCTGTATCTAGAAAATAAACTGCAGACTGCGAGGACGTTCAGGAACTCTCCTATCTGGTTAAGCACTGAACTTAAAAATTTAAAGGGAAACCTATTAATTATATGCTTTCTAAACATAATAAAACAATTTACCGGTAGCTTTTAAATTTTGAAGAGATGTGGTCATATGTTGTTGATAAGTGTTAAAGACTCACCTGGAAAAGGTAGGGGTGTGTTTGCACAGCGGAATTTTAAAAAAGGCGATGTAATAGAAACCTGTCCTGTCATAGTTTTACCCACTGAAGAAATCGACGCACTTGAGCTTACCCAGCTCTACAATTATTACTTTGCGTGGGGTCCTGACTCAAAAGGTGCAGCTATCGCGCTGGGCTATGGCTCCCTTTACAACCACTCGTACAACCCGAATGCAAGGTACTACAAAGACTTCGATAACAAACTTTTAAAATACGTCTGTATAAGAGATATTCAGGAAGACGAGGAAATCACAATAAACTATAACTGCGACCCTGAAGACAAAAACCCGGTCTGGTTTGATCTTGCAGGTCAGGAAGATCTTGAAATTTATTAAAAGGTTTAACGGCTGGCATTTTTTGAAACAAAGGAGGCATTCTCCTTTCTTTAAACCTTTCCAGGCTTTTTCAGGCATTTTACAGGTTTTTAGTTCTTTAGCTCTTTGAGACGTTTTTAAGCTTCTTTTTAGCTTTCTTCAAGCTTTTTCCAAACTTTTTTTAGATTTTATCCTTTCAAACTATTATCCTTCAGGCTTTTTCCTGAATTTATCTGGTACGAGCACGAAGGTTATATTTCTTCAGTACTTTATATTGAGAAACGGCCCTTGCTGGATTTAATTCCTGCTTAATCGGAGACCTGAAGTTTTTCTTAATTAATACACTGAAGGGGTTAGAAGTTGGAAAACCAGATATTCACTGTTTTTCGGGTAAGCCTGTTTGAAACCTTTTATGTTACAGGCTCTCTGATTCTTGTCGGCATGATACTCGGCCTTCTTGAAAATCGGGCTAACTTTTACGTCCAGAGGGTTTTTGGCAGGAAAGGAATTTTGGTTACGGCCTGGATAGGCACTCCTGTTCACGAACTCGGCCACCTGCTAATGTGCTACGTATTCAGACACAAAATAGCTAAATTCAAGCTATTTTCCCGCAAGGAAAAGGACGGAACCCTTGGATACGTCAATCACAGCTGGAACTCTAAAAGCCTCTACCAGAACATAGGAAATTTTTTCATAGGTATGGGCCCAATTTTCAGCGGAACCGCGGCTCTTATCATCGGAATGAACCTGCTGCTGCCGGAGTCCTTTGCCAGGGTTTCCGATTATCTTACACTTGAGCCCGCCCAGCCGGACCAGTATATATTGACAAAAATCTTTGCCCTTACTGCAAGTCTCTTTCAAAGCATATTTTCGGTAGAAAACTTAATTTCTCTCAATTTCTGGATTTATTTCGCTCTGGCAATAGCAATCTCTTCGCATATAGCCCTGAGTAGAGAAGATCTTAAAGGAGCAGGTAGGGGTTTGATAACCATATTCTTTTTCATTTTGTTGATAAATTTGGTTGCCTTTGTTTTCAATGCCGATTTTTCCGGACTTTTTACGGGAATCCTGGCTTTAAACGTATATCTTCTGGCTTTTTCAATGATTTCGATTGTTTTTTCTTTAATCAGGCTGGTTTTAAGTGCTTTTGCGTATTATCTGATCTAAAAATTCCTTAAATGTATTAACTTCCCCATATAAATGTTAAAGAATTTCAAATCAGGATAAATAGAAGCCGAAAAATAGAAGCAGGAATTGAAAGATGGATTATTTTTCACAGGGATCTTTACTGCTTCAATCAAAGTCCATGATGCTTTCCTGTCATCTCTTCAATCTCAATCTTAATTATGCACAGCCGGTTAATTTTCCAGTCTTCAAACTCAAAAGGCCCTTTTTTCCCATAATGCTCGGAAAGGACAGTAAGCCCTTCCACTTTTTCATTATAATCTTCAACAAACCGTGCCTGGCCGTTCCCTACAACACTCCTGTAGCGGACATTATATTTGCAGATATCTTCGGTGGTGATGACTTCAGCCTCAGAATCAGCTTCAAAAGCGACTTTGGGATTCCTGTTAAGGATGTCGATTTTCTTGCCGTCGCGGGAACAGTGGAGATAAATTTTGTTATCCTTGTATCCAAAAGCCATCGGGATAATGTAGGGTGTGTCTGAGTCCGATAGGGCTAGACGAAGAAACTTTGCCTTTGAGAGAATCTCTTCTATCTGCTGCTGATCCTGGATCAGGTCTTTTCTTCCCATTCTTTTCACCTTAAAGAAATTCATTTGCTATAAAAACCTGTAAATAAATATTTATTC
>DATMYS010000123.1:0-3892 GCA_035560835.1 Methanosarcina sp. | reverse complement strand
ATATCTTGCATTCTTATCTCACTCTTGGTTTTATTTTTTAATCACCTTCCTATATTTTGTGGTTAAGAGGACTAAACCTTGAAGAAAAAGAAGTAGTGAGAATTCTAAGAACTATACTGCTGAAGATAGGCATCTTCAGGTAGTAAACCTTCCACCCCTGTTCTCTATCGATCTTGTTTCAATAAAGCAAAATCGTTTGATGGCAGAATTATATAAGAAATTATATAATACTTTGTCTATAATACGTTGTCCTTCACTTAATCAACTGTCCGACACCATAAAATCTGAACTCGTCCCAAAATGAATTTTATCTCCAAATAGAGTCTCATAGTTACTTGCTAATCATAAAATATATTGGTTGTCTTAAATTCAGGTTTAGAGACTTTATTCTGAGTTTTGGAATCAGCTCATTAATTGAATCTTTGGGGAACGAGAATTGCAGACCTTTAATGAAGGGACAGATTGGAAAGTCAGGATATTTCTTACAATACCGTTAAATTTTAATTTTTTTAGAAAAAACATAAATATTAAACACTGAACGTTGAGATATTCTTCTACAGAAAGAGTATTCCTTAGAATATGCCCATTTAAGTTCCCTTTCCCAGAGAATACTTATGTAAACAGGTTAATTTTACTTTGAATCAAGCTTTTTTAGAGGGAACCTTATGAAAGCAATAGTGATAGAGGCAGGTGAGGTTGGATATCATATTGCAAAGTTTCTTTCCTTCACGCAAGACGTAATTGTTGTCGAGAAAGATGAGGAAGTCGCACTAAGGGCCGATGAACTCGATGTTTAAGTTCTGGAGGGAAATGATGCAAACGCCGACATTCTCGCCAGTATCATTCATGATGCGGATATTTTAGTTGCGGTTACAGGAATTGATGAGGTCAACATTGTTGCCTGCATGATTGCAAAACTTATCATAAGGTCTCATCCTGGCTGGAAAGAAACAAATACAAAATTGCAAGGGTAACAATCCTGATTATATCGATATGCCTGTAACCTCAAGGTCTCAGGTTGAAGTCAATATAATGATCTGTCCTGAACTTGCGCTCGCTTCGGAGGTTGCCGAGATCCTTTTAAGCCCTTCAGCCATAGACACGGAAGCCTTTGCCGGGGGAAAAATTCAGATGATGGAATTTGCCCTCCGTCCTGACAGCAAGCTTGTAGGTAAGAAGATTCGGGATTTCAAGCTTGATGACTGCTGCATTGTAAGTGCAATCTTTCGGAAGCAGGAAATCATTATTCCCATGGGAGCGATGTTATTAACGCAAATGACCATATGGTAGTTGTAGGCAAGCTCAAAGCTCTGGAAGAACTTGGTCGTGTCTTCGGGAACGTGGAGCCGCACAGAAATAGAATTCTTCTCATAGGTTGCGGCATTGTAGGATTTTATCTTGCCAAATTAATAAACAAAGACGAGAATGCAAACCTTAAAATTATCGAGTACAAGAAGAGCCGTTGCATAGAAGTAGCCGAGATGCTGGAAAATGCTCTTATTTTAAACGGGGACGGCACTGATATCAACTTTCTGATGGAAGAGAATATCGAAGATATGGATGTTGTGCTTGCAGTTACGGACAATGACGAAAAAAATCTTCTATGCTCGCTTCTGGCAAAGCAAATGGGGGCAAACAAAGTGATAGCAAGAGCTGACCTCCCAGAATATGTGCCTCTTTTTGAAATAAGGTTTTATCGAAAACTCGAGCAACGGCGTGATCACAACCCTTTTGAAAAAAGGCTTGACCGAAAACCCGTGGCAACGTTAGGGTTTGATGAGAACCTTATCCCCAAACCCTATCGGCGTGATCAACCGGCGCAACGGTTGTGTTTGGATTATTTGAGATGAGGGAACTTCCTGTAAGGTGACTAAAAAGGGAAATTTAGAAATAGAAGACGCCTGGATTTCCAGGCGTTACATCTTATTCTACCTACATTACATCTTACTCTTCACAACTTCTTTTGCAGCATCTTTGAAAAGTACTCGAAGGTCCCAGAGAAGTTTTTTATTGGCTTTAAAGAGAGCCTGTAATAGGTCAAGAAGGCTCATTCTCTCGAATTTTACATCTTTCAGGGAATAGGCAAGTGAATTCAGGTCCTCGTCGCTTAAGTTGATAAAGCAATTCTTTACGATGAGGCTCATGTTGATGTCGTGCCCCAGGGTTGCTCTCCACGGTTTCTCATAAAATTCTTCGAGTTTTTTGAGGGAAACATCCCCTGTGGATATAGCTACATACGCAGCTTCTCCTGCTATCTTTCCAGCATCCATTGCGTTAAGAATTCCGCCGCCTGTGATAGGGTCGGACTGGCGGGCAGCGTCTCCAATCAGCATCAGCCCGTTAGTGGAAGTTTTCTCAATGCTGCCCGAAACCGGAACTCCTCCGAAAACCATCTCGACTATCCTGGCATCGGGAAATTTCTTTTCCAGAAACCTGTCAAGGTAGTCTACAGGTCTTGGCTTGAATCTTCCAGTCTTGCTTCCGATAACTCCAATCCCTATATTGGCTTTTCCATTGCCTTTAGGAAAGACCCATATATAGCCGCCCGGTGCAATTTCATTACCTATGTAAAATTCGCAGTGGTGCTGGTCTATGTTCGCTCCAGCTATCAGGTACTGGGAACAGGTCTCTATGTCTATCGGCTTTAAGGAAGTATCGATGCCTGCCCATCTGCCTACCTTTGATTCGACCCCGTCAGCACCTATTACTATCTTGGCCCGTACATCATATTCTTTTCCAAGATGCATGAGCCTGGCTCCTTTGACAAAATCATCTTCAATTATAAGGCCAGTTGCTCTGGTTTTTACCCTCACTTCTGCCCCGGCTTCGGCAGCCTGTTCTGCAAGGGCCCGGTCAAACACTTTTCTCTCAAGGACATAACCCACTTCTCCACCAGCGATTTCTTCTGCCATCTCTATCTTTGTACCGTCCGGCGCGTAAATATAGGAAGCTTTAAGGTCAGCGCAAATCCATCTCTTGTCAATTTCCACGTGTTTTTTGAGATATTCTTTGTTCACGCCTTCGGCACAGCGTACAGGGTCACCTATTTCCTGGCGTTTCTCGATTAAAAGTACATCCAGCCCTTTTTCGGCTGCGGTTCTGGCGGCAATGGAACCTGCAGGACCTGCTCCTATAACTAAAACGTCATACTTGTCCTTCATTTTATTACCTCAATTGCTCCCACAGGGCAGATGCGATCGCATATCCCGCATGTTATGCACGTACTTTCGTCCACTTCGACCCAGGTCTCTACAAGTTCGAGTGCTCCCTTAGGGCAGACTCCCACACAGGCACCACAGTATCCACATTTAAATCTGTTTATCTTAAGGCTCACCAGCTCACCTATAATATTTAAAGGCAGATAAGATAATTATTCATGTTAAGACAGTTTTATAAATTATGAAATTTTAGACAGCCTATCATAAATTATCTAACATATATCTTTTGTTGATTAAGACTGTCAGTCATGAAAGAATTTCACTTTCATCCCCTAATTTTTGAGAAATCAAAGCTTTTCTCCGATCTGTAGGATTACTTTTCCTCTTGTCTTTGGTCAAGCTTTCCTTTGGAAAGGTTGCTTTTCTCCAATTTGCAGGATTCTTTTTCCTGTAGACAAGCTCCCTTTTTAACAAGGAATTGGTTCAGCCTGTCAGATTTTTCCTTCTGAATATCCGGAAACCTTCGGTCTCAGGCACAACCTTCCTTATTATTTACAATTACAGTGAAATGCCTGTAATCTTATTTCGGGTTAGGATGGGAAGTGACAAGCTTTGTTTACAATATGGTATGACTAAGTCCAAAAATTGAACTCTACGTGTTTAATCAAATTATCCAAACCATATTACTAGCATCATTAGTTTATATATTATTGTTAGATTTCAAACTAATTACT
>DATMYS010000122.1:0-5907 GCA_035560835.1 Methanosarcina sp. | reverse complement strand
GAATGTGGAAAGAAACCATACTGAAAGAGATTCCGGTAGGATAAGAGAACTGAGAGTAGAATCATTTATTAGAGATTTTACTCCAACTTTATGTGATCCAAAGGATGATGCGTAAACCGGACTTCAAAGTTCCAGAATGAATTAGGCAGAGCAAAAAATCGAAATTTTTCAGTTAAAATTTGAAGGATATAAGATACCTGTGAGAAAAGTATATTCTGGGTTTCAGTGGAGACGAGACAAATACAACAGGATCATCGAGAGAGGTTCCTAAATGAAAAGAGAAAGGTAGAGTGAACCAAATATTTTATAAAGTTAAAGATCAAAGAAGTATGTGTAAGGGGGATACTTTGATCAAAAAAGTGGAACAAGACAAAGAGCTGTGGGAGCTGTTTACAAAAAGAGAAGAATACGACCCTATCCTTTTAGATAAATACGGAAGATTTTCCTATTACCTGAGCAGTCAAAGAAACATTTTTGAGCCTGAGGTCTCGAGTTTTCTAATAAAAAACGGTCTGAATCCCGAATATCCTGAAGGAAAAAAATTTGCTTTATGCCTGACTCATGACATCGATTTTGTATGTCCCGGAATGCTGAATACTGCAGCCAGAACCTTAAAAGCTCTCAAAATGGGGCAGTTTGCACAGGCCTCTATCCTTCCCTTTTCAAGAATAAATAAAACTTGGAGTCCTTTGTGGAATTTTAGACAAATTATGGAACTGGAAGAGAATTACGGAGCGAAGTCAACTTTTTATTTCCTGACACTTGATTCGGGGAACGAAGATTATACCTTCAATATTGAAGAACTAGAAGGAGAACTTGGTTATATTTCGGATCACGGATGGGAGGTAGGACTCCATGGGGGACATGAGGCTTATAACAACCCGATAGAAATCAGGAGTAAAAAACAAAAATTGGAAAAAGTACTGAAGAAAGAGGTTATGGGTTACAGAAATCATTATCTGCGGTTTAAAACTCCGAAAACCTGGGAGTTTCTTGCAGATTCGGGTTTCAGCTATGATTCTACTTTCGGGTACCATGATTGCGTGGGCTTCAGGAACGGCATGTGCCATCCTTTCAGTCCATATAACCTCAACACAGGAAAAGAAATTGATATCCTCGAAATCCCGCTATGTATAATGGATACCACTCTTTTCAGCCAGATGCATCTTGACTTCAATCAGGCATGGAAGCTTACGGAAAAGCTCATTGATACAGTTGAATGCTACAAAGGCGTACTTACGGTTCTCTGGCATAATACCTATATGCAGGGAGATTACTTGGAATTTTACAAAAGAATTCTCCAGTGCTGCATTAAAAAGGGTGCCTGGGCGGCATCAGGAGCTGAAATATGCAGATGGTGGAAGAAAAATATTGAAATTAAGACAGGCTGAGGTGTAAAAAGGAAAAGGGCATGAAAGAAAGAAGCAGTACGTAAAAAATCGTCCGGACTTACAGCAAAAAATATTTTAAGTGAAAAATTAAGTTATAAAAATTATCATGTTGTGGGGTTGTATGGGAACTGCAAAAGGATATGCGGAGAGACTAACAACAAATCTTGATGTGATTCTCAGCGTCATGGGATTCGGTTTAGGATTATTAATTATTTCTTTGTACTACATCATCAACCTAAACCAGAAAGATATTGGAATTGCCATTCTCTCCTCCTGTTTGATCTACTTTATATTTAGAAATAAATTTAAGAGTGAGGCCGCAATATCTTCCCGAGAAGACATGTTTAAAAGTATGCTGAGCGTCTCGTTTTATCTTATTTTTCTAGCATGTGTATTCATATACAGCATGAATTTGTACTACAGGCCTATATCTTCTTTTATATTGATATGTGTCCTTGCAGCCATTATCGCCTCGCAAATTCTTTATGTTAGAGAGGAAGACGGAGTAAACTCTTTATTATTGCAGATATTCCTGCTATCAATTCTCATCAGAGTAGGAATTTTTTATAATTTTCCAAGTCTAATGGGCTATGATGCTTATTTCCATGCAAGTATGGCACGGGAAATTACTGATACCGGGTTTGTTGCTCCGATTGAAACAAGCAGTAAGTACTTCTACTACCCGCTTTTTCATGTTTTTGTTTCAATTATCCAGGTAATGGGCGAAACCGATATCAAAGATGCAATTTTTTATTCCATAGGGATTGCCAGTGTTTTCAGTACAGTAGGCGTTTACCTTGTAGGAAAGAAACTTGAAGGTGTTCAGATGGGTCTGCTGGCGACTTTACTAATAAACTTAAATAATCATAATATCGTTGCAGGCATTACAAATATAACTCCTGGTTCTCTTGTTCTTTGCTACTTCATACTCATCATATATGCGATCTTTAGCGAAAAACAGAGCTTGAGATATACAGGATTTATCCTACTAATTACTATTCTAATGGTTCTGACTCACCAGTTGACAACTTTCGTAGTATTTCTAGCTTTAATATCAATTTGCATGGGCAAATATCTGCACAATCATGTATACAAGAGTCTTTCCATCAAAACAAACAGTTTTAACTATATTCTTTTTTTTATAATCAGTTTACAAACATACTGGATGTTCACGTATGTCAACTCGAACACCTCGTTTCTTGAAATGGTTCTCAGTCCTCTTATGGATGTCCTTCAAATGGGATCAAGCTACTCAAGCGAGGAACTTATTTTAGGTTCCGTAAATAATCAGGAAACACTGGAAACACTCTTACTCCACATAAGTTATCTTGCTCTACCTTTTTTCGCAATAGGAGGGGTATTAGCATGGCTTTCTCGAAGAGACGTAAAAATAATCAATAAATTCTCTATTGCCTTAGTTGTTATAATCCTGTACGGTCTTGCTTATGGAATTCCTTTACTTGGAATGAGAAATTTCCTGACAAGCCGATGGTTCCCACTGATAGCAGTGTTTCTGGTACTTGTATCTGCCTCATATATCTTGAAATTAGTGAGCCTCTTTAACTCAAAAAAAGCAAAGGTCTCTGTAATCTTTACAATTATTCTTCTATTCTCGTTTGTAATGGTTACAACGCCAGGCATAAATAAAGACAACCCGCTTGTGGCAAAGGACACGACTGTCAGAAACCAGTTCAAAAATATTGAGATAGAGGCCATAAAAACAGTAACCGCAAAGTACTCTGGAAACATTCTGATGGACTCCCCCTATGATAGTTGTCTTTTTTACAGGGACAAAGGATATGATTCCAGTAACGCAACATATTTTAACATTCAGCATATACAGACTGGAGAGATTGATGGCAGTCCGATGGTTTTGCTGAGAAAGTCAACTGTTAAGGAACCTATCTCTATTAATGATCCTGAACGCTATGGAGTAAACATTATCCAGACATTACCAGAAGGATTTTTCAACAGATTCGAAGCATATGATTACGCCCGGGTATACGATAATGAAGAGGTATTTGCTTACATAAAGGAAGAAAAAAGGCTAGAAACTAAGAGCCCATGATAGTCTCCGTTTACTTACAACGGAATGAGAAAAAAGCCTACATTTTGGGGTTTATGTTTTAAAGTTGGAAATAATTATGTCAAACTTTACCGGCAATGTGTTAAAACTTGTATCAGGAAGTGTTGCTTCACAGGTTCTGGGTATACTTCTTGTACCAATAATCACTAGAATTTACAGCCCTGACGATATGGGAGTTTTTCAGCTTTTTGTGGCAGTATCAGGCATACTGGTAATATTCTCTACTTTTTCATATCAGTTTGCTATTATGTTACCAAAATCCGAAGAGGATTCTGCAAATGTATTTTTCCTTTCCTCGATTTTAGTCACTTTTATATCCTTACTCACAGCTGTAGCAGTGATAATCTTTCCAGAGAATATTGAGCATATTATTGAGTATATATTTCATACTAAAGGATCCTCAAAATATTTAATCTATCTTCCTGCAATAGTATTCTTTAATGGCCTTTTTTTCGTGCAGAATTACTGGCTTTCAAGAAAACTGCGTTTTGGAGTTGTTGCAGGATCCAGAGTGTTAAACGCTTTATCGACCAAAGTGCTTCAGTTAATTCCTTTCTGGACTGCATCACCTTTGGGTCTAATAGCAGGTTATACTCTCGGATATGGACTTGCAGACCTGGCCATGCTCAAAGGCGTAAGAGAAGACTTAAAGGTCTTCAGGAAAGTATCAGTTAAAAAAATGAAAGAGATGGCTATTGAATATAAAAATTTTCCTTTATTTAGTTCATGGTCTACACTTGCAAATACGATTTCTCCACAGGTGCCTACTTTCTTGCTTGCATATTTTTACAGCACAAGCGTTGTCGGATATTTCTCACTTGCGAATCAGGTAGTAAATATGCCAATGGGACTTATCGGGACAGCTATACAACAGGTTTTCTTCCAGAAAATTAGTGAAGTGAAAAATGGGAATGCGAGTGGCGATACTAAAACCATTGTAAGCGAAGTTTACAAAAAACTAATTTTAATAGGAATATTCCCTATGATACTCCTATTAATCCTGGGAGAAGAAATATTTACATTTGCTTTCGGAAAAAACTGGTATGTAGCAGGTACTTATGTAAAAATTCTTGTGCCTTTTATATTTCTTGTTTTCCTTGCCTTACCCATTTCAACTCTCTACAGTGTATTTGACAAGCAAAAAGTCTGGTTTACTTACAGTACGGCTCTTTTAATCTCAAGGTTCGTAGCACTTGCTATAGGGGGAATTTACGCAAAAAGTGCTGAGTTTTCCCTTTGCTTGTTTAGCTTCACAGGAGTTATATTCGCTCTATGGAATAATGCATACTTACTTAATCTTGTAGGAATCAGTAAAAGGGAAAGCTTGGAAATTCTCATTAAATATACGGCAATCGGGGTAATTGTTTCAATCCCATTGATTCTGCTAGAAGCGCTCTCTGCAACTTTTTATATCATTATGCTTGCAGCTATCATCATAACTCCTATCTATTATGGAATAGCTCTCCGTGACGATCCTGCTTTCAGGAAGATATTTTCGGCTTTTCTCGTGAATATAAAAAATAGAACCTGAAGAGGTTTAATTCCCTTTTTAGAAAAAAAACCTTATTGAAAGTTGATCTCTTAAGAAATCCGATGTTCCATCTTTATCGGATTGATGTTTTAAAACACCTGAATATCAGCAGCTCCTTTAAAGTACATATTGACTCCGTAATTCCTGTCTCTCTTGAGGTGTATTTTTGCATTCAACCCCTCTTTCATCTTTGTACCTTAATCCTCCATGACCTCTACAGAAGTTAAAATGCGTGCAATATACCTTCATTTGATACTCTAACCATTCTTTCACTTTGAAAACCCTATTATTTTTCTTGAAACTATGTTGTTATCCTACCTAAAAGTCAGGTTTTGTCTTTCAAATAAAGTTGTTGAGATTTCGCTTTGTTCAATGCCTTTTCCAAAGATAGTCTTCTTCTCTACTTTCTCAAGTACCCCATTGTTTCTTTTTTTGACTACCTGTGCATACTTCAGATCATCAGAGGAAATCAGAGGGAAAGATTTTTAGTTTCGTTGGTCTTCCTCTTTTCCCAGTTCGTGGAAACTCTCTAAGAACTCCAAATTGTTTCAAAAGATCCCCTCTATAAAAGTTCAACCCATCTGTGACAAAAATAAGGATTTTATCAGAAAGATGTTTATTAACTAACTCAACTAACCTGTCCGCAATATACTGTTTTCTTAGTCCTACTACAAAGTCAAGTATTAGCCTACAACTTGGTACAAAAGCTACCCACATCCACGCCCCATCATCTTCATAATTTTTCATTTTAGGGACTATTTTTTGGACTATTACCCAAATCTCATCCATTTCGATCTTGGGTACATCCAGGTCTTTCATCATATTGTCATTTACTTTATCGCATTGTTCAGATGCACGAGCTAACCATCGCTTTACACTGACAGATTGTACCTCTAAAA
>DATMYS010000121.1:0-5277 GCA_035560835.1 Methanosarcina sp. | reverse complement strand
CTGAGACAAGGGATCTCACCAAGGTCGGCAGCATTTGCAGTTCCGGCATCGATCTCAGCCATAATTTTTTCTTTGGTAAGGAAGACACGTTTACCGTCTCCCATTCTCAAAGCATATTCAATTGCCATTTTTTTATCCTCCGTTCTTTTTATATTTAATAATCAAATTCAGGAAACCGTATTCTGGGATTCAGAATTGTGATACAAAGGTTCTGGCTTGCCAGAGGGCTATTATCGCCAGAATTAGGATCAAAACCATCCACAGGATATTTGCTTCCGGGATTAAGGAATTGGCCCAGTATGCATTGTAAGCTGCTAGAGCCACTGCTGTTTGTGTCATATTTTAATCCTCCATTGAATCAAACATATCTGAGACAGGCATCAGAGCCTCGAACTCTGCCGAAATCCGTTATCATGTACTTGTGCAGCAAAAAACCTTTTTTATAAATTCCGTCGTCGTCAACTTTCTGCTCCACATCCTTCAGCATTCCTCCGGACGCCAGTTCGATGATGTCAAAGTTAATGCTGTCCCTTTGGAAATTGCTCCTCATGCCGTACTCTTCCTGGATCTTTGAAACAATTTCATAGTTCCAGTATTCCTTTCCGTCCAGTAAAAGTTCCAGGATCCTGAACTTGATAGGACGATTTTTGCTCACATCACTCACCTCTCAGAGTTTCAAGTGCACTTGCGTCTTCAGTAAACATAATGAAACTCCCAGCGACACAGAGAGCACCACCTATTATAATGGTCCAATCTGGAACATCTCCAAAGAAGAGGAAAATGAAGATGATTGCACAGAGTCCATAGAGGTTTCCAATTCCCTGACCTCTCCCAACTCCTATAAGTGGGAAAGATTTGTACCATGTAACGTAACAGAAACCAAAAGTGATACCTGCAAAGATCATTACCAATATGGTCAGAGGTTCAAATGCCTGCAGTGCAAACGAGTACATCGGAAAGCCTACAAGTGCAAGAATTGGCACAATGATGATCCACCAGATAATGTTCTCACCAAGGAAGCGAAGAGTCAATCCGGCATCCGGCTCTGCAATATCAAGCCCTTTGCCTGCAATTGCACCCTCAATGCCCCAGCCAGCAGCAGCCATCAAACCTCCGAGATATCCTATCCAGGGGACGTTACCTGAAGAAAGTTCAGTCAGAAGTCCACCGCCGTAAATGGAAATACCTCCCAGAACGATGACTGCAATACCGATTGCTGCCCTTTTTGAGATTTTTTCTCCATACCAGTAGTAAGCAAGAATCGAACCTACCACAGGGTAAAGGAGACCGGCAACAGCTGAAAAAGCACCTCCAATAAAGCCCATAGCAATGAAAGAACCAAGGATTGCCATCGGACCACCGAAGATAGAAGCAAGGAAGAACCACTTGGAGCAGGGGTGGAACTCCTTAAGAGTCCTTACGAGTTCTCCGTATTTTCCAAGCACTCCGTTCCAGAGCATAAGCGCCAACATGACAGTTAACGCATTAAAGGCGGTAATCAGTATGGCAGTCACAACAAGAGATACGCCATCTCCACTTGTTTTGGCAATAGCACTACTCATTTCATCAAACGGGTTAAGAACCCAAACAACGGTTCCTGGCAAATACCAGATTCCCCAGAATACAGCACAGAAAAAGGCCCACATGTACCCTTTGCTGATTTTTCTTTTACTTTCCTGTTTTTTTAAAGCTTTCAAATCCACGAAAACTCCCTCCATTTTTCAGAACGCTGTGGAGTTCCCTCAGGACATGATCTCCAGTCCATCTCCACAACCTGAAAGTGCAGCCCAAAAGCTCTTTTTGCGGGTTTCATATCTCGGGAATATTTTAAATTTCATTTAGATTCAAACTTCTTTTTAACTGCTGTTTTTAACTGCTTTTCAGATCGAATCTAAGCTATCATATTACAATTGTTTCAGCCATTTTTGTAATATTCCCTTGAGACGTATGACTTTGCAAGAACTGTCCCAGCCATATCCTGAGCTGCAGTCTCACAAAATTGCACAAAATAGAGTGTTGCAGAAAATGTATTCAAGAGTCACTTTCTGCAATTTAAGCCGTTTTCTAAGGCTGTTTTATCAGACTTTCAGCGCTGCTTTTATCTTGGCAACTGCATCATTGGCGGTTTCACCATAGATATCTGCGCCGATCTTGTCTGCCCAGTCCTGTGTAACAGGAGCACCACCGACCATTGTCTTTACCTGGTCGCGGACACCTGCTTCTTTCAGCTGTTCCTCAATCTGGATCTGGTTGACCATCGTGGTTGTCATAAGTGCAGAGGACGCAACAACCTGGGGTTTGAGTTCCTTAACTTTTTCGACATAAGTCTTAATTGGGACATCTCTTCCAAGGTCCACAACTTTGAAACCTGCAATATTAAGCATGGAAGCTACAATATCCTTTCCGATAGAGTGGATGTCGCCTTCGATGGTTCCGAGAACAACGGTTCCGAGGTTCTTGGTCTGAGACTTGCGCCTTTCCATTTCCGGGGTGATAACTTTTATACCGGCATTCATTGCCTCGGCAGCTGCAAGAACATGGGGCAGGAAAAGTTCACCCTGACCGAATTTTTCTCCTACTTCTTCCATGCCTGCGGTAAAGCCTTTCTCAATAAGCTCTACAGGGTCAATTCCTGCTGCAAGGGCTTCAGTTGCGACTTCTTCTGCAAGTTCGTCGTCAAAGTCGGTGATCGCTTCTTTTGCTTTTGCAATGATTTCTTCTTTGTTTGCCATTTTTAGATCTCCTGAATATCTATTTTAATTACATGCCTCTGAAAGCTTTGTCAGCCTTGTCTACGATTGCCTGCATGTCCTTGAGAATGTCTGCATCGATTGGGGTTACCTGGTGGTTTTTAAGAACGTCCACTACCTTTTCGTGTGCAACTGCTGCAAGATCCTTTGAGCCAGCTGCTGCCCAGTCTCCGAACATGCGTCTGTCAATGAGCATTGGGTTGGACGGGTAATCTACAAGCTGCCTGGTCTGTTTAAGGGCCAGGAAATTGTTTCCGATGCCTACTTTCTGGATAGATTCGACTGAGAGAGTTTCTTCTGAGACAGGAATTCCCTGCATGGCTTTCTTGACCATACTGAAGATATCATTGTCAATTACAAGCTGTTCCATTGAAAAAGTCATTCCGAGCTCAAGCATTCCGGCCCCGTAGATGGTGTTGGCACCGGCAAGAGCAGGCAGGAGTGTGGTCATAGTTTTTTCGTGGCCTGCCTGGTTGTCCGGGACCTTGGCATCAGACTAGGAACCTGCCACATAGGAGGGAAGGCCGTAGAACTGGGCAAGCTTTGCGACTGCAGCACTGATAAGACCAAGTTCAGGAGATCCGACAGGTGCTGTACCTTTCTTGAGGTCGAAAGTAGTTGTGGAACTTCCATACCAGACCTTAGCTCCAGGAACTGTCAACTGGGCAAGGACAATTCCGGAAAGGACTTCGGCATTGTGGGTTACAAGGGTTCCTGCAAGGTAAACAGGAGAGGATCCGCCTGACATTGCCATACTAAGGACGTTAACAGGCATTCCAAAACGGGCACCCTTAATAATGACCTGACAGGCATTGACACTGAGCTCAAGCGGGCTGGTTGGGCAAAGCAGCATGGAGAAGATAGGCTTCTTTCTTGCTTCTTCTTCGTCCCCGCCGTAGTAGGCCTTTACAATGTCCCGGTAGTACTCGACGTTTTCGCCGACAGGGTCAATGTGGTGGTAGTGTTTTGCGGTGTTTGCAATAGGAGTGAGGGTCTCGTGGACATCCTGCGCACCCTGACCTGCAATGTCCCTTGCAGAGACCGGAAGAGAGAAATAGTCAATGTTTTCTGCCCAGTCGCAGAGTTTTGCAATGTCTGCAATATCCTGTTCTACAGAATCAACGGTTACGTACTTGCCGTCCTGATACCTGCAGACCTTAACACCGGTCCCGAAACATGTCCAGTGTACTTTACCGCCGCATTCCTGGACAGTGTTGAATTTTTTGTCACGGCCCCAGAGGACAAATCTGGAGGGTGCAAGCTGAAGAGCTTTTCTTACGAGATATTCAGGGATCTTTACAATGTTGGTTTTTTCGTCGACTTCGCAGCCATTTTCCTTGAAGATCTGCCTTGCCTCTGGGTCAGAAACCTGAACACCTGGGTTCATCAGAACTTCCATGGTTGCATAGTGAATTGCCTTAAGTTCATCAGTGGTAAAAAGGTTTAATTCTACGCCATTAAGTGCATTAAATCCAGCAACTGCATTATTTTTTGCCATTTTTATAACCTCCGAATAAGAGTGATTAAGCCAGCAATTCTTTTGCTTTTGCGACAGCCTCGGTTGCGTTTTCAGCATAGCAGTCTGCACCGATCTTGTCAGCCCAGGCCTGGGTTGCAGGGGCTCCGCCTACCATGACCTTTATTTTGTCCCTGAGTCCTTCTTCTTTGAGGAGCTCAATTACACCTTTCTGTCCCTGGAGAGTTGTAGTCATAAGGGCGGAAATTCCAATCATATTAGCATTGACTTCCTTTGCCTTTTCGATAAAGTTCCTGAGTGGAACATCACGGCCAATGTCATATACTTCAAAGCCAGCAGATTGGAGCATTGTGGACACAATTGCCTTTCCAATATCATGGACGTCACCTTCTACAGTACCGTTCACAATAACACCGAGCTTTGAGCCGGAAGCCCCTTCAGGCATAAGATCCTTAAGAGCTGCAACTCCTGCAGCCATCGCATCGGCAGCCATCATCACATGTGGCAGGAACAGTTTTCCTCTCTCGAAACGGACACCAACCTCGTTCATGCCTGCTGCAAGTCCTTTTTCAATTATTTCGGAAGGCTCCAGTTCTCCTTTAGCTTTTTCAACTACAGCGAGTACTGTATCCTTCTTGCAGGAAATTATAGCATCTGCAAGTTCCTGAAGCAATTCTTCTTTGCTAATGTTGCATCCTCCGTTTTAGTTTTTGAACTATAGAGACGTCTCTCCTGTAATTATCACGATTATACGTGAACATTCAGGCTGTAAGCTCATGCTTCTGGGTGAAGCGATGAATGTACAGGAAGAAACTCACGATCATCATGGGTGGGAAACCATGATCACCTCAAGCGAGACAATGAAACCATGAGGAATTCATGATTACGCTGACTGGGGTTCATGAGTGTTTTAGCAGAGGGAGTGTTTTTCGTGCCATTTTAATCCCGTCTGAGAACTCATCTTTCAGATGTCTCCAATACTTTGTTGGTCATTCGCATATATATATTTTTCTAAAAATTCTGTAATGAATTCGGGGGTTATATATATAG
>DATMYS010000120.1:0-6689 GCA_035560835.1 Methanosarcina sp. | reverse complement strand
ATGTAATATATCTTATTTGGAAGAATAAATGTAAATCTATTATTAATAATCTGCCGAGGGAAAGTTGATTGATAAACGAGTCGAATAAAAACCGGATTAAAGTAGGTGGAGTTTTGCTGGCAGTCTTTGTAATAATAACTTTGATATTAGGAGCAAAAATGTCGGGCATGAGATCCCCCGACTACCAGCATGGCTATGAAGACGGCTACCGAGCCAGCTACCAGAATGCTTTCAATGGCAAATATTATGAAGTCAAAGCTGGCTTAGGTGATAATAGCACTTACAACGAAGGTTACGTACACGGCTATGATGAGGGCTACCCCGACGGTCAATTAGACCTCGGAGCCCACCAGGGAAGTGGAGCCAGTCAAGCTCTTGAAACCAGCCAGTCAAGCGGAACCAGTAAGGCTCTCGGAACCAGCCAGGCTCTTGAAACCAGTAAGGTTCTCGAAACTAGCAAAGATAATGAAACCAGCAAGGATAATGAGACAGCCCAAAACAGTGAAACCAGAAAGAGTAGTAATACCGAACAGGGTCGCCAAATTAGCTTCAAGAGTGAAAGTTAAGGCAATTAGCATTATAGAAACCGAAAATGTATATCTCCGTACTCTTTCCTGATTTTTGTGTAGATTCTACTCTTTACAAGCCGTGCAGCAGTAGCAAGACCAACAGAGATTTCTCAGAGACTTAGAAAAATTTATCAATACAACTTGTCAATTATCTTTTCATGCCTGTGGAAACAAGAGAAATCTCAGTAACTGGAAAAGAAGACTGCGGAATTGTTGATATTACCGAGATGATCTTAGAAGAGGTAAGAAAATCAAAAATAAGAAACGGAACGGTTACGATCTTTTGTATTGGATCAACCGGAGCAATAACTACGATGGAATTTGAACCCAACCTCTCAAAAGATGTTTCTGAAACGCTTGATAAGCTAATCCCTCTGGATAAGCATTACCATCATCATGAGACTTGGGGAGATTATAACGGAGGCTCGCATTTAAGAGCTATGCTCATCGGCCCGAGCCTTACAGTACCTTTTGTTGAAAAAAACCTTACTCTTGGAACCTGGCAACAGATTGTGTACATTAACTTTGACAGGATCGAAAAGGTAAGAAGAATCTTACTGCAGATTCTCGGGGAATTTTAAAAAGTGCTTTGCTCCTAAAAGAGGTTTCTTCAAGATCTCCATTTTTAAGAATTACTTCTCTAAAAAACTATTTCGTTAAAAGCATCTTATTTGTTTAAGATCTGTTTTTCCTTAATCCAATCATTCTTCTTAATCTAGTCATTCTTCTTAATCCTACCCATCTTTCCAGGCTGCTGATAATACTGGAAGAGATTACAATTCCCATGAAATTATTCACTATCAACGAAGATATAATCCCAATTACTTTCCCGGCCTGCCAAATAGGGGAACTGCTATCTTCAGGTTCCGGCATATTAAGGCATCGGAAGCCCAGATGAAGTAGTGAAGCTCCTGCACTAATTACTCTGCAGCGAATAATATGAATATCATTGACAAGAAAAGCTTCCTCCAGTTCAGCTGCACTACCAAGCTCGGTAATTTTAACCATACATTCAGGAGGAAGCTTTATCAGGGCTAAATCGTAGTCTTTTAAAATCCTCGTAACAGTAAGTCTCATTCCATCGACTATCAGAGAGTCTCCTTCTCCCCTGAATAGATGAGAAACCGTGACCATGTAAGGCAACTCTTCGAGTGAAGTAACAGCACCTATAATGCAGAGTTTTCCCATATAGGAAAAAGAATTGCCTGCTTTTATTATAAGCCTTCATCATAAGTTCTAATTGATCTACCGATTTCACCTGGTTTATTTTATGTAATTTCTGATATTTGTTAAATTGCGCTTCACTCATATTTAAGGAACTTAGATGACTGATTCTCAAAAACAAAGCAAAAGACATGAGTATTTATCAGCCTATTGCTGCTGCATAGAATAGAAAAAATGTCTGATGAAAAAGAGGATTAAAGGACTTATTACGGGAGTTAAAGAAAGTATAATTATAAATCCTTTGTTAATTTTTCTGTTGTACTGAGTTTTATAATAAATTTCGTTCCTTTATCCCTTTTTAGCTCGATTTCACCGTCCAGTTGATCAACAAGAATGGACACAAGCTGCAGACCAAGCGTACCTGGATTTTCTAAATCGAGGCTTTTGGGGATGCCGGTTCCATTGTCTGAGACTATGAGAATATACCTGCTGACTTTTTCGGTAAGCTCCTTTTCATTATTCGGATCATCTCCAGCCTCCTGACTAAAAAGTTTTATCTGGATTTCCCCGTTTTTCCTATCTGAAAACGCGTATTTTAAAGAATTGGAAACAAGTTCATTAACAATCAGCCCTAAAGGAACTGCAGTATCCATATCAAAGAAGACATTCTCTTCAAGATCCAGGTTTAAGCTAATATTGGAATCTCCAAGTGTATAAGTGCGAAAAAGATTTTCAACCAGTCTCTCCAGGTACGGTGAAAAATTTAGTGTGTCGATTTCTCCGCCTTCATGCAGTTCCTCATGGATAAGCGCCATAGATATCACCCTATCCTGGCTTACCCTGAAAGCTTCAAGAATTTCCGAATCCTTAACGCATCCCCGGTTATTGAATTTTTCAGCCTGGAGGTCAAGTAAGGATGAGATTACCTGCAAATTATTTTTAATTCTGTGGTGGATCTCCTTTTTACGGGCAGTCTCGATATTTGCGAGCATCTCTTCATTTCTCTTCTGCTCGGTCAGGTCTGTGACCACAAGACACCAGGATTTCGGAAATTCGCTTGTCTCCAGCAAGCTGATGGACATATATACAGGCAAAAATCTGCCTCCCTCAACCTGGAGATTAATCTCCTCCTTCCCAGTTTCATGCTCCAGGAGTGCTTTAAAGGTGATTGTACTCTCAGGCGAAACGAATCGATAGATAGATGTGCCTACTATAGCAGTTAGAGGTATCCCCAGGAGTTCTGCAAAATGCTGGTTGCAATAAAGGATGGTGCCATCGCAGGCCAGGGTGGCAGTGCCTTCATTCATCGTCTCCACCAGGACGCGGTACGCATAGTCCGCACTATCCAGGGTGAAGACCATTTTCCCTTCGGGTCCGGGTATTACCAGGGCATCCAGATCCCCCTCATTGATGGCGCGCCTGAGTTCTTCGGCTTCTGCCAGACTTGCTCTCAGTCTTTCTACCTCATTTCTTAAGGCATAGTTTTCATCTAACAATACCTTGTATGGTACGGGCTCCTGACCTTTTTCCGCTTTAGAACTCATTTTACACTGTCCTTCCAAAGATCGGTTATTTTTTATCGGTTTTGAGTTTCAAATCCATTCCAACCAGAACCCTTTCGGTATCCGCCATACTTCCGATGAGCTTTCTTAAGGGTGGGGGAAGCTCTTTTATCAGGGTCGGAGCTGCCACGATTTGCCCGTCTTTGGCAAAGATTGGATATTGATAAATATCAATGACCTCAAGCTGGTATTTGCCTGGTAAGTATTCTTCACATATTCGCTTGATGTTCTCGATCGCCTGCACTGATTTGGGCCCCATCCCCGCAACATAAAGGTGCAGAACATATTTTTCCTCATCGTTTCTTGTCAGGGCCTCCTCAAAGGCAGTTGTAGAGTCTTTGACATCCGACGTCCTGTTTTCTTCATTCTGTGTCATTGAATGTCCCTCTCATAAAGCAAGTCCAGGCCTACCAGCACGCGTTCAGTGTTCGAGAGATCCCCTATAATCTTCTTTATCGGCTGAGGAAGCTTCCTTACCAGCGTCGGGATGGCCAGTATCTGATCTCCCTTGGCTAACTGTGGGTTTTCCAGAAGATCTATAATCTCAATCCTGTACCTACCACCCAGATATTCCTCGCAGATTTTCTTTAAGTTAGCAAAGGCTGCCAGGCTTTTTTTGGTTTGTCCTGCCACATATAATCTTAGGATGTAAATTTCCTGGTCAGGCACAGTATCGGACTCAATATCATGAGTCCTATCATAATCTTGTGCTGCTTCTTTCATCAAATATCCACCACTTGAGCCTGAGAAATTACCCCTTTCCGGACAGGCTCTTTCCATACAACTTTGAATCCATAGATTATAACTATACAGGCTAGGACAAAAATCTTCATTTATCCAGCCTCCACTACCCAGCCTTTTTTGAGACAGCTACTTCATCAGTAACTGCCAAATAGAACCAGTATCAAATTTCAATCCTTACTCCCCTTTATAAGAGCTTTCGATTTTCAAGTTTTCTGATAAGTTTTGTTGGCTTATAAGTTTTGTTAGCTTAGCTTTTCTCGGTTGAGTTTTTCTCTGCTAAGGTTTTTCTCGCTTGAAGTCTTTCTATAGAGCTTTTCTAATCACAACCCCACGAAATTAGAAATACGCAAGCTCTGATCCTCAATGGAAAAAATTTGCGCTGCTCATTCAGATTTGTCGGCCTTTCTTATACGGGACATCTCACTTTTCTCTTTAGCTATTAGCTTACTCCTGAGTTCATCCTCGGAGGTTAGCTTATTCATCTCCTCTTTTTGCATCTCAAACTCCGAGCTCAATGCTGTCATCTGGGCATCCAGAGCCTTAAGCTTGCTCTCAAGCTCTCTTTTCTTCCGTGCCGTATTCTGGCTTTGAGCCACAGCCTCAGTCATTTCCCTTGCTTCCTGGGCAACCCTTGACGAGCCCATAAGCAGGCCTCCCGAGGGTCCAAGGTACACGTCCCGAATTTCCATGCCATGATCAGTAAGCAGGTACTCCCGAATCTGGTTGGAATGCGCCATGCCCCTGGACTTGATTACCGAGATGCCACGATTGCGCTCGATGTTATTCTCAAAAAAGCGGAGGTTAATCCAGGTATCTATAAGGGAGGATATACCCTGAGCATTCAAACCCTCGAGGCTCTCGTGCTCTACAAGGCTTGTGCACACGGCTGTAATATTCTTGAGCTTTAAGTAATCAATGAGCTTTGTAAGCGTGAACTTGACATCGATCTGGGTGCCGACGTTGGTAAGGTTGGATATGGGATCAATTATCACCATGGAAGGCTCAAAATTATCTATGAGCCTGCGCATCATTATCAGATGCATTTCCAGGCCGTAAGCCATTGGACGTGAGGCATTAATCTGCATAAGTCCGGCGTCAATATAAGGCTGGAGGTCAATGCCTATGGATCTCATATTCCTTATGATCTGGCCTGGCGATTCCTCGAAAGCGAAGTATATGCAGCGTTCTCCTCTCTCGCAGGCACTTCTTCCAAACTTGGCTGCAAAGCTGGTCTTGCCTGTGCCTGCAGTTCCGGAAATAAGGATAGAGCTTCCACGGTAGTAGCCTTTGCCTCCAAGCATCGCATCCAGGCGCTCTATGCCCGTGGATAACCTCTCTGAGGATGCCTTATGTTCCAGGCTCAGTGAAGTAATGGGCATGACCGAGATTCCATCTTCCTCTATCAGGAAGGGGTACTCATTTGTACCGTGCTTCGAGCCTCTATACTTAATGATCCTCAAGCGCCTGGTGGCTATCTGTTCTTCCATCCTGTTGTCGAGAAGGATAACGCAGTCTGCAACGTACTCTTCAAGCCCGTATTTAGTAAGGGACGATTCTCCGCGTTCACCTGTAACTATGGCAGTCACGCCCTTATCCTTCAGCCAGCTAAAGAGCCTGCGGAGTTCGGAACGCAGTATGGCTTCGTTCTGGAACCCTGAGAAGAGAACTTCTAACGTGTCCAGGGCCACGCGCTTGGCACCTATGGAATCTATGGCAAGCCCGAGCCTTATGAACAGGCCTTCCAGGTCATACTCGCCGGTCTCCTCATACTCGCTCTTATCAATATGAATATAATCAACTACCATCTTGTTTTCTGCTTCCAAATCATCCAGATCGAATCCCAGGGAGGCAAAGTTCTTGACCAGCTCTTCTTCGGTTTCCTCAAACGCCATGAAGATGCCCGGCTCGCCGTATATTCGGGCCCCTTCTATCAGAAATTCCATGGCCAGAAGGGTTTTTCCTGACCCCGCACTTCCACAGACCAGAGTTGGCCGGCCCTTAGGAAGCCCACCATAAGTAATTTCATCCAGGCCAGTTATGCCTGTTGGAGTTTTCTCCAGACTTTTTTCTTTTAAAGTCGTACTCAAAGTCGCACTCCTCTCTTCAATCGTTTAATGCTTTCTTTAGCTCAGGAATTGAATGTACTTTTATCGTTCCTCAAATTTTCTCATCCAGCTTCCAGTCAAGTTTATTCAGTCAATTTATTAATTCAATTTCTCACCAATTTATTCCCAAATTTTCTCATAATTTGTTCATCCGATTTCCAACCAATTCCTAGCAAGTCGAATGACTTTTTTACTCTTTTACATATTAAAAACTGTAAAATGTTTTTGATTTGTTCTTTCTCTAGGTAAATCTCAAGCTCAGAAATAGCCTTTTGAGAGAGCCTTTTAAGAGATTTCGAAGGTAACTTTGCCTCTTTTCTCCCAAAGTTTGTATGATTAAGGTACAAAACTAGTTTTTTCCAGCCCTGCTCTGGAGTATGAAAGGAATATGCCCATTAAATTTTTTTGTCTGGTAGAGTTTGTAAAAATGTGTTCCCCAAAACACATCAAATAATCTCAATACCAGAATTACAGATTTCTAAATTTATATTCAGTCGGAATCTTCTCCGTCTACCGAATAGAATTTAGAGGGGTTAATTTTAGAG
>DATMYS010000119.1:0-2892 GCA_035560835.1 Methanosarcina sp. | reverse complement strand
ATATTGTATTAGAGGAATTCAATAAGAAAGAAGAAAAAATCTGTAGATACGGCGACGGAAATGAATAGCTTTGAAATTTATAATGAAATGGAAGATAATCTCCAGGTCATATACAGGTCAAGACTTCTAACCGAGATACTTCTATCATTGAACGAAAGCAGCAGAAAACTTTCCCAACTGCGTGAAATTACCGGAAGTACATCCCAGGCAATAATTCCAAAGCTAAGAAAACTGGAAGAAGATCATCTAATAGAAACAAAAAAACATGAATATTGCTTAACTCCTGTAGGAAAAATTGTGGCTTCTGGAGTAGCTGACTCTTTTGCAACAGTTGGGACAATTTATAAATTCAAATATTTCTGGTCTACGCATTACATAGAGAGAATTCCCACTCCATTGCTAAAAGAAATTGGATGTCTTTATAATTCTAAAGTTCTCTATGACAGAAGAACAAAAATTCTTAGTGTCTACAGCAATCAATTAAAGATAATTAAAAATGCAGATTATATATACGGCATATCGTCCGTAATAACTGAAGACTATGCTGATTCCATCTCGGAAAAAGTGAAAGAAGGAAGTCCTGTTGAGCTTATAGTTCCTCTTCATGTTGCAGAAGAGTTGAAGCAATCACCTTATGCAGAAAAACTGGATGTACTGAAAAGTTATAAAAATTTTCAGTTAAGATATAAGAATGAAGACCTTAAAATGGGGCTAATTGTTACGGATAAATGCCTGGCCTTAAGCCTGTACAAGAAAAGCGGCATTGAATATGACATAACCACAGGTTTGTTTAGCTCTGATCCAAAGGCTATTGAGTGGGGAGAGAGGCTTTTTGAATTTTATAAGATCCACTCGAAAGCGGATTTACATTGTAGTCGTGCTTAATGACGAGGTTTTTTCAAAAAATTAAACGTACTTGAACAAATCGTCCCTTTTTATTTCGTGAAACCTGTCCCGAAGCAGACCTTTTAAAGCTTTCAGGTCTCCTTTTTTGGCGCTGATAGGAGCTATTATATGCTTCCAGTTTTGCCAGGGAGGCTCAAGCCCGAGGCGGGCTACTATCTCGTCAAGAAGAGGATCGTACTCGTTTTCTTTTACTTTATCCATCTTGTTTGCAGCAATAATGGTGTCAATCCCAACTTCCCTCAAAAAATCGAACATCTCAACATCTATCGGAATCTGGTCCCTTGAATCCCAGCGATCTACAATCTGTGGAAAAGCCGGGCCGTCTATCACAAGCACCCCTAGCTTGATCTTTTTGGCATTGTCTTCGATATAGTGCACGGTTTTGTCTTTTACAATATCCTGCTTCCGGTCTTTTACTCCGCTCATGAAGCCGAAGCCAGGCATATCCGTGATAAGCATGTCCGAGACCTGGGCATGTGCAGGGCGCAGGGTAACTCCAGGGCGTTTTCCTACCCTTACTTTCGCTCCGAAGAGTTCTCTTAGCAGAAAGGATTTGCCCACGTTTGAGCGGCCTACAAAGATGATCTCAAAGCTTACCCCGCTTTCAGCTGCAGTTTTACTAGTTTCCATTGTTTTTTACCTCCAAACTTTCTGAGAAAAGGTTTGATCGAAAACCCTAGCAACGTTTGGATTTGATAGTCTTATCTCCAAACCCTATCGGCGTGATCACAACCCTTTTGCAAAAAGGCTTGACCGAAAAGTCCCTGACAGCGCAGCATGATCAAGCGGCGCAACGGTTGCGGGTCAACGGTTGTTGTCAAGCGGCGCTCCGGTTTTTTATCCATATACTTCCCCCAGTTTCTCATCAAAAGCTCTGAGGAATGCATTAAGGGAATCTTCGGGAATTCGAGCGCCTGCCGCAAGAGGATGTCCCCCGCCGCTTCCTCCGAATCTTGGGGCTACTGAACGGAGAATATGGTTTACGTCGACCTCTCCCCGAGAGCGGATACTCAGGTCATAAGCTCCCTTTTTCTCACGATATTCGGCGGCAATCCCTACTTCCCGCCTGCCGTAAGAGGCTGCATAGATCGCTGCCTTTGAAATGGAGTTATTTGTATTTACAATATACGCGCTATTTTTCAGGACTTCCACATTATATTTAACAAAAAGCCTTATTCTTTCCTCATTAATTGCAGCTTCCCTGGCAAGCTCAAGCAGCTCTGGGATATTTGAAGGGATGATGTCCTTTGAGAGGGGCTCAAGCAGATTTCTCTTGAATTCATACTCCCTTCCTTTATAAAGGATAGCCTGGGTCAGGGTTCCGGCCTGGAAATAAAGGTTCCTTTTATCCCAATCTTTAACCCAGCTCTTTAAACAAGAAGTGTTGTCGCAGAAATCTCCAATCGCTCCGTAGATTGCTATCCTCCGCATATCCCTGTCCAGCTGTTCCTCAAAGAGCCTGTAGGTCAACTCTGAGGAACAGGCTTCGATATCATGATAGAACCAGCTTTCTTTTTCACAGCTTTTCGGAAGAGGGTGATGGTCAATATAGTAAAGGTTGGATTTTTCCGCAAGTCTGCTAAGTGCTGCGTGAAGTTCAGAGCAGTTCCTTTCATCGATCGCAATATCGCAGATAATTAGGGTTTCTACATCCTTGATAAACTTTAATTTTTCAAGAAGGTTAACCGGATTTGTAAAATACACATACGCATCCGGATAAGCGGTCTTTGCAATTGCACCCGAGCATATCCCATCCGAATCTCCGTGAGTAAGGATTAGAGTTTTCGCTTTGAACCAGTTCTGGAGTTCCTTCATGTTTCGCTTCCTTTTCCCGAAAAATATTTCATTTTTCTAATGGCAATATATCTTCTGACAGCAATGTTGAGCTTTTCTTACTTTCAACCCTTTGTTTTTGCTTCACATATTTCGTTTTTTCATTTCGGAAATTGATAAAGACATTAATTTTCTTTTTGTTAAATTTTTATT
>DATMYS010000118.1:0-2000 GCA_035560835.1 Methanosarcina sp. | reverse complement strand
AGACATAAGTACTTGTGTAAAACTATTAAGATATTTATCCAAACTCAATAGTTTCAGTAAACTACTTACTAAATTTATACCTAATTAAGATAGGGGATCTAACATTGGGGTCTAATAAATGATAGGAATGATCCAATACGGTAGAGGGAAGGGGTTGATTTACGAGTGGCTGGAAATGTCATAGAAGTAAATAATCTTGAGCATTCATATGGTTCTTTAAAAGCTGTTGACAATATTAGTTTTACTGTAAAACAAGGGGAGATTTTCTCATTTCTTGGTCCAAATGGAGCGGGAAAGAGTACCGTTATTAATATCCTCACGACACTCAGGAAAATCCAGAAAGGCGAAGCCAGAGTTAACGGGTATGATGTCGCAAGGGAACCAAATTCCGTAAGAAGATCAATAGGCATTGTCTTCCAGATGCTTTGCCTCGATCACGAAATGACGGTGTCTGAAAATCTTGAATATCACGGCAGGATTTATTCGATGAAGAAAAAAGAAAGAAATAAACGCATCGAAGAACTTTTAAGGCTGACAGATCTGGAAAGTAAAAGGGATACTCTGGGAAAAGATCTTAGCGGTGGTATGAAGCGAAGGCTTGAGCTTGCAAGAGGATTGATGACGAAACCGGCAGTCCTTTTCCTTGATGAGCCAACGATCGGCTTTGATATCCAGACAAGAATGAGAATGTGGGAATACCTTAGGGAGATTAAGAGAGAGGGCACTACTATATTCCTGACAACGCACTATATGGAAGAAGCCGATCAGTTGAGCGACAGAATAAGTATAATTGATCATGGAAAAATAATTGTAACCGGCACCTCGGCTGAGTTAAAAAATAAACTTGGAAAAGATCTTATTTACCTCGAAACCAGTGATAATAAGACCGCTGCAGAAATCTTAAGGTCACTCGTGTCAGTTAAAAGTGTAACAGAAGATACGAAATCTCTGAGAATTATGATAGGGGAGGATGTTACTCATGTGCTCCCTCAAATTATGGAAAAGGTTCGGAGAGAGGGGATAGATATTATAATAGTAAATATTAAAAAACCGTCGATGGATGATGTTTTTGTTCATTACACAGGGCATGAGTTAAGGGAAGGAGACGAAAATGAAAAACAGCAAGGAATAGAAATGGCGGGGGTTTCTGAATGAGCTTCGAATTTCGTGCCATATACTGGAGAGAGATGCTGAAATACTTCAGATACAAATCGGTACTCATTACTTCAATGATCCAGCCTGTGATGTGGCTGGCATTTTTTGGGCTTGCTATGTCAGATAGTTTTGATAAACTAACGTCACTTGTTCCAAATGAACCCGGTGTTCCGGTAGTCGCGTATATTTCGTATATGGGTGCAGGAATAATTGCAATGGATGTTCTGTTCAGCAGTTTGTTTGGAGGCACTACCCTAATGTTTGACAAGAAGTTCAGCCTTTTGAGGGAAACCCTTGCAAGTCCAGTTCCCAGATCTCATATCATTCTCGGTATTGGACTTTCCGCTGTGACTAAAGCTTTCTTTCAAACTTTCATAATAATAGGGTTCGGAAAACTTGTAGGAATGGAGTTCTTTAAGGGATATACCCTTATTGAAACTTTTATCTCAATAGTGGGTATTATGTTACTGGTGGCGATTTTTACTCTTGGCTTCCTTTTCCTATCAGGTTCTATTGCAATTACCGTTGAAAATCCAGAAGGAATGCAGTCTATTCTCACCCTGGTTAGTATGCCCATTTTCTTCGTCAGTAATGCCCTTTACCCTATTGACGGATTTCCTACTTTCCTCAAGGTTCTATCGATGTTTAACCCGCTGACCCTTCTGGCAGGTGGAATTCGTTATTTTGCATTGGGGACCAATTTCTCCGTGATGGGAATTCACTATATATATACTACGGTCGATATAACTGTGGCTTTCTTGGGCCTAATTTTTTTCGCCCTTGTAATGCTTTCTGCTGCTATGTGGAGGTTTAATAAAGTAGATATATGATTTCCCAAATTTGCT
>DATMYS010000117.1:0-5788 GCA_035560835.1 Methanosarcina sp. | reverse complement strand
TTAGTTATACTAATCTCAAGTTTACTGAATCCAGCTCACGACAATCTTTCTATAATTCTATGCACTTTAAGCCTTTAACTGATCACATAAAGCAAAAGAGTTATGACTTTGCTTTACATAATATGAAGATGCTTTTGCGTTAAGAATCTGTTTTCTATACTTTACTAACTTTATTCCTTTTTAATGGTAGATAAACGTATCTGTAAATTTTTGTTATAACTTGGACTGAAAATTACAAGAGTTTTATTAGCTTTTCTTTTCCAATTTGTTTTATAAGCCTCATTTCCCATGCGTAAGGTCTTCCCTCAAATAAGAAGCTGCCCTTTCCGGAGAAACCGTATTGATATAAGTTCCTGTATTGAGCTCAAAACCCGCATTAGTAGAAATTCTGGGGAGCAAACGAAGGTTCAGGTGATATTCAGGAGCTTTAGAAAGCTGGTAAAACATGTAATTGAAGGGTGGGTTTCCAAGAACTCGTCCATAACTTTTGAGAATGGCTTTCAGTATATCCCCTAGAGCAAAAAGAGGTTTGTTACTGCAATCAACAAGAGAACTGACATGCTTTCGGGGGAGAAACCATACTTCAAATGGCCCCATTGAGGAATAAGGGGTAAAGGCTATCCATTCGCTGTTTTCAGATATCAAACGTGAAGACGCCTTTTCCAGATCAAAAATGGCACAGTAAGGGCATTTCTCTATTTTCCTGATAACCTTCAATTCCCTTGCCATAAGAGGTGGGCAAAATGACAAGGCAAGAAGCTGGCTGTGAAGGTGATTAATCGAAGCCCCTGCTTTCTTCCCTGAATTTTTAAACAAGGAAACATAGTGTATATTTTCACGGGTTGCATAACTGTATGTACGGTCTTTATAGACCTGCATGAGTCCTGAAATTTCAGAATTAGAAAAGTCTTCAAGCTTTCTCCCGTGCAAAGGTGACTCTACGATAACCTCGTGAAATCCATACCCGGGTTCAGCCTGAAGCCCATTTTCCTCCTGCTCTGGGGACTCAGAAGCAGGTGAAAGGGCAGGATAAAGATTCGGAAAGCAGCGGAAATCCCAATTGCGTACCCTTTTTTCAGGGGTATCGGAATAGATATTCCCATTTTTATAGACAGCAGTGGCAAGAGGAGTGTTTTCCTCAGCTCCTCCGCAGAAAAGGCAATTTTCAGAGCCATTTTTCCCATGGTCTTCGTCCGCAACTGCAAAATCCGAAGGTCTTTTAGATCTTTCTTCGGCAATTATACAGTACTCGGAAAGAAAGTAATGCTTTCTGATTTCTGACATTTCAGGAAAACCTCACCATATATCTTTTTTCTGTATACTTTAACTATTTTCTCCCCCCCTGCCATCGGCATTTTCCTGTTTGCAGAACCGAGCCCCGCTTATCAGTTCATAATACTGTTCGGTAGGAGCTTTCCAGTCCATGTCTTTTGCAAGAAAGAAGGCTTCCCTGCAAAGGAGTTTATACTTTACCCTATCTTCTATGAAATTCCGTGTAAAATAGCTGACTGCCAAGGCGTAGTCAAGGACTGTTTCGTAGTAGGAAAGACCGATATTGTCTACTACTATCACTCCTCCAAGCACTTCTTTAAGGGACTCGATTGTCTTTATGGCATCACTGAAGCCGCAGACCCGGCTGACCACGCTTGGGGTCCCTTCTTTTCCGGCTTCAAGCCCTGTGAGTAGGAAGGGATCATAACGCGAGGGAAAAATGCCTGCACAGCAGCCTGCCATAAATTCCCCAACTTCCATGCCCAGCCCTCCATCCAAGCTTGAAAGAATCTGGGGATATAGAAGTGCTGCAACCGAGCGTTTTCCCCGTACCATTTTCGAAAAATCAAGCCCCCTTTCCTCAATCATCTGTTGGATTCTCAGTTCGTTTCCTACGAGCACTTCTTTTGGCAGGTTCACAGGGAATCCTGAGGGGAGATTCGTTTTAGATCCTTCGGCCGTAACAAGGAAACATATGACCCTGATCCCCTCCTGCATATGCCCTTCGAGAATGCTGTTTTTTATTATATGCTCAAGCGCAACAAGGGAATCGAGAAGGTCCGGATACCCTTTATTTTCCACCTCCAGACGGGAGATTGTAAAAATCGGGATTATCTTTTCAGGTTCTATCCTTTCCCCTCCGTGGTACTTATACAGGTTTTCGGAAAGGAATTTCCTGATTCGTTCAAGGGAGCTTTCTTTCAGGTCCCAGTTTATTTTATCGGATTCTATAGTTATTCCGTTTCGGATTACAATCCCGTTAATACCATAAAAGAGTCTGGCTTCCTGTCGAGTAGATTCCCCGACTGCAGTAACCGTATCGGCATATGCAGCAAGCGCCTCAAGGGCAGCCAGGTTTTCAGGCACGCCTGAAGGCCATGTACTGTCATTGTTCCTTCTTTTCTGGATGGAGTTGTATCCTGCAGTCCTTCCGGGAAGAGTTGCGTGCAGGGTTGCAACCGTGTTTACCGGGATTCCGAGTTTTTTGAGCCTGGCTGGTGCATAAAAAACCCCAAATTCATGGCAGTGCAGAGAGACGCCTGGGCAGGGAATAGAACCCTGAGTTGAAGATGAGCCGGAAGTTTCAGAATTTTCCGAAGCTGTGCTTATAAGGAGCCGAACAAGCTCGGAAATTACATAGGACAGGCAGAGGTAATGGGTATATTCAGGCCCGTTTTGCATATTCTCATATTTAAGGGAATCAAGACCAAGATGTTCGTAGGCCTCAGCTTTAATCCTGCTTTCAAGGTTCATCTCCTTTCCCTGATACATGGAACGTATTTTCCCAAAATCGGAGGTTTGAAACTGCAAATAGCCTACCTTCGTTCTCCCTACTAACTTGCCTCCTGTAAACACCTTTATGCCTGACTTTTTAAGGGATTCAAGGCTTTTCTGGAGTTCTTCGCCAGGGTTGAGGGAGTCAAATTCCTCCATATTCGTAATCCGGTTTAACCCCCGATTCCAATCCGCACCCCTGTGCGCATAATAAGGGCCCACAACAAGGATCTCTTTTTCTTCTTTTGGATCCAGTTGCCCTGAATCGAAAAGCGCGGCAAGGGTTTGTGCTTCTTCATGAATAACATTCCAGATCCCGCCCATTTTATTTGATTTAGGGCCTGCTTCTTCTCCAGCAATTATGATAAAATGTTTTCCCAATTTTTAATCCCCCAGGACCTTTTGCCATTCAGTTGTATGTTTATGTTTAAATACGTATGAATATTAAAGTGTATCAATCGAAAAATAGATTTGTACGGGATACAGGACTGTGAAGAAAACGATTGAAGTTTATGACTGCGACCTGTTAGAAGAATTGAAGATAGATAGAAGTTGAAGAGAAAAAGGAAAAAACATAAAAGCCGCAGGATCTGTTGAATATATCGATAAAGAGGATAATTCAGTATTAGTTTATGTTGAGATTCCTGTATTGCTGAGAAGCCTGAACTGCTGAGACTCAGGAATTTTTAATATACTTGCGTGAATGTTTTTATTTTGTCAGCTTTTTTGTTTTAGTCCATGCCTGGTTCCTCAGATCAGAGCCTGATAGTAACCGTTCTTCTCCAGGACGTCTACTGGTAGGGAAAACAGTTTTGAGAGGTTTGCATCGGTCAGGATTTCCTGCTTTTTTCCGTCCATGAAGATTTTCCCATCTTTTATAAGGATCACACGATTAATTTCGGGGATAATATCTTCAAGGGTGTGAGTAACGAGAATAATACTTTTTCCCGAACCGGCAATTTTACGGAGACTTTCGCGGAAACTGTGAAGGGCTTTGAGGTCAAGGCTATTTGCAGGCTCATCTAAAATAAGGGCCTCGGGGTCATGCACAAGGGCTCTCCCTATAAGTACCCTCCTGGCTTCTCCTGAGGAGAGTTCTGAAATCAGCCTGTCAGTAAGGTGGGAAATCTCGAGAAACTCAAGTACTTCCTTTGCTCTGGTTTCCATTTCAGGGGTAACTTTATGGTTATAATAAATTCCTATGCTGCTGAAAAACCCTGAGAGTACGACATCCAGCACACTAACCTGGCGGTAGTAGGTCTGCTGAAGGTCTCCAGAGACTATCCCGAGAAGTTTCCTGAGCTCAAAAACATTCCAGGTCCCTTTGCCCATAATATTCAGAACAAGCCCATCGGCCGCTGCAAGAGGGTGATATTCCTTTGTAAATGTCTTGATGAGGGAAGATTTCCCAGAGCCATTAGGCCCGATAATCGCAACATGTTCTCCCTGCCCAATTAACAAGGACACTGAATCAAGGATTTTTCTCCCGCCCCTGACAACGGTTACATTTTTCAGTTCCAGCAAGAAAGGAGAATCAGTCTCCCCTGGAAAATCCGCGTTTTGAGTCATTTTTACCATCTATCTGAAAATCTGGATAAAAGTCTCACTAAAGTTGTGAATTAAGATTTCACTCAATTTTTTTCGATGAGCAAAACAATCTGTACTTTTGGATATATGTATTTACAGTTACATCTTTCAAAAGATCATAACCACGAGGAATAAAACTGAACAAAACTATAGATGCAAACATCTAACGACAACGACCATAGCAATCTCACTGATATACTTACATCCACTTTAACGCTTCTTCATGCCCTGAATTGCCCAAAACTCTTAAAGCCTATTTCTAAAAATTATTAATCTCTATTTCAGTTTCTTGTTTTTGTTTCTTACGTATATTTAATCTTATAATATAGTTTTGCCTCTACCGAAAAACGGGTAGTTCTGGGAGGTTCTTTGTTGGGAGTCTGTAATGCACGGGGTTCGTTCAGTTCCTACCTCTACGAGGTACGTTTCATCATTCTTTTCTATGTAATCGGAGATTGGGCCTCTACTGTTTGTGCCTTACCTCAGGGTACGGAATATAATCCGGTTCCTGCAATGATTCTGGAAAATTATGGGATATATCACCTTTTGCTTGTTAAAGTAGGTTTTATTCTCCTGCTTTTTTATGCAGCCCCTTTGATAAAAGCATCGGGGGAAAAGTGGGATCTCACAAAACGTATTATAGAATCCGTTGGGGTCTTTGTAACCGCAAATAATCTTATGGTTGTTTGGTATGGGAACAGCCTTATACAGGCTATCGGGCTTATCTGATTCAGTCAGGCCTGCGCCGCAGGCTTGTTTTTTTCCGCCCCTTATTACAAGATTACAGGCTGACCTGAATTTTTATTCCAGTCTATTCTAACCTGTTTAATCTTTCCTTCCGGACTTATCTGATTTTCCCTTCGCCCTTCATGCATTTTCCACTACCTGGTTTTCGCATAAATAAAGCAGTCGTAATAGTCTTCCCCTATCCTATGTACTTTTTTCATTGTGCCCTCTTTTTCGTACCCGCACTTCTGGGCCACGCGCTCGCTTGCAAGGTTCCGGGTATCCATAAGGATGACAATTCTCTGTAAATCCAGTTGCTCAAATCCAACCTTTTCAAGCTGTCTTACAGCCTCGGTTGCAATCCCCATTCCCTGATAGTCCCTGTCAATGAAGTACCCAATTTCCCCTATCCAGGGCCTGTGCTGGTCGATCCTGATCCCGCAAGCTCCTACAAGTCTTCCGTAATAGAGAACGGAAAAGTTGTACTCAAAGTTAGCCTTTCTTTTAGTTTCATTTAGCTCCAGAAAATACCTTTCTTCTTCAAGCGTTTTTATAGGAAACTCAATGAACTCGAGGTTTGTGTGTGTAATTATATCAAAGAAACATTCGGCATCAAAGAGTTCCTGAGGGCGAATTTTTACTTTGGGCATAAACAGAAATTGAATTTCCCTATGAAAAATGTTTTCAGGCTTTGCTTTTATTCCTGTCT
>DATMYS010000116.1:0-10563 GCA_035560835.1 Methanosarcina sp. | reverse complement strand
ATTAATGATATACTGACTTATTTTTATATAAAATTCTGCGTTTTAAAAAATGGGTAAAAATAAGGTCAAAAGCAAAAAAGCAGGATGAAAAAGTAAAGTGAAAAAAGTAAGGTGAAAAAAGTAAGGTGAAAAAGTAAGGTGAAAAAGTAGGATGAAAAAATTAAGGTAAAAAAGTAAGATGAAGAAAAGCGGAAGAAAAATAGTTCTTATTCCGAGCCTGTCCATGTCATATAGGCGTCGACTATTTCCTGCCCTTCCAGAAATACCAGCCCGTGTTCTTTACCGTATTCTTTTGAGTCTTCTTTGGAGAGAGCTTTTCCATTATTATCATCAAGCATCTCGCAGACTACCATTGCAGGGGTAATGCCTGCCATACGGGCAAGAGCAACTGAAAGTTCGGTCTGGCCTTTACGCTCATCCAGAAGCCCGTCTGCAGCCCTCAGCAGTGCAACGTGCCCAGGGGTTCTGAATTCGTCTCCAAAATGAATTGCATCTCCGGACAGCTTTTTTTCCGTAATTTCCCCTATTTTACGAATAGTAATGGCTCTTTCATTGTCAGGAATGCCGGTTCTTGTCTCCCTGTGATTGACCCAGAGAGAAAAGGAAGAATGAGAATCGTATTTAAGGTCGCCTTCTTTCTCTACGATTTCCCCAAGCACATCACTGGCTTTGCTGGCTTCCCGGACGAGTTCAGCCATAAAAGGTAACCTGAGCTGTTTTGATGCAACAGGATCCACCGCCACACAGATAAGGCCGCCTGCGTCTTTTCGCATCCATTTCACATCTTTGAAAGTGACTGCTTTTGCAGGGATTACCAGATCAGTTTCTCCTTCCCTTGAGTCCGAATCATAGATTTGGATCATTTTTCCGGCTCTAAGGGCTTCCAGTGCCCGGTTGATATTCTCATTTCTATACGTAAGACATTCGTAAACAGTACTTCCGCTCATGTCTGGTTCTCCATACCCTGTTTTTTCAACTGTATTACAACTCTGTCCCCATCGTTCAATTCCAGGGCGTCTCTTAACTTTACAGGCGCAATAATCTCTATCAAATCCGACGGGTAGTGTGTTCTTTCAGGAGCAACTACAGCAGCCTCTATGCCGCCAACGATAACTGGATAACATTTCCCGCCTCCGAATGTACGTTCTCCGTCATTGAAACCTTCTACCCGGACAGCCGGCATTTCACGTAAAAGATTCCGAAGAGGGAAACTGTTTTCGGAAAGCTGTACGTTCAGAGTGCCAGGAAAAGGTACAAAATGTAATTTCTCTTCAAACTGTTTCCGGTATCCGGGTATATTTACATAATACTGGCCTTCGCCGAGGCCCTTAAGCACCTTTCCTTCAAGCTCTATAATCTCGATTTCCGGAGAAAAGATCCTGCTGTAATCGACATACTCGTTCTTAAGAACTTCAATCCCTTTTTCTGTCATTTTTATCAACTGGCCACCGGGAACGATCTTCCTTTCGATCAGCCCTTCCTCTTCCAACTGCTTTAGCTTTCTTGCTGCGGTTTTGGAGCTTGCCCCAGTATGCTTTTGAAACTCGCTCGATGAGACCTTGATAGTTTTATTTACTGCTCCTATAAGTGCGAGTTTTTTAAGGTATTCGATGTCAGGCACTGTCGGCACCTATCTTAATTTTGAGATGCATCTCAATTATGAGATGTTAAATTATGCATTCCGCTATAATAAAACTTTTGATAGCAAGTCCTCCCTGATACCTTTCCAGAAGATTTTTAATACCCTCTAGGATCGACAAATTTGTCATCAATTTCGCTGGTAACTGACTACAACAAATCAAAAAATCGGGAAATGGTATGCCCCGAAAGTTATATAAATTCAAATTGACTTTGTTAATCTTTTAACATAAAAATAGATTTATTATTTTTATTGATGCGTAGGTTTCTGTGTTTTGCTTGGTCTAGCTGAAGGTTTTGAACTCATTTTTTTTAACTTCATGCCTCTATTAATCATTTCAGTTTCTACATCTTCAAGCAAGGTTTTGAGATCAATCATGACTTTGGTTAAATGGGAATCAGAAGTATTTACAAGTCCTTCATCAACGGCATGCCTTATTCGTTCTAACATTTTTATTCTTAGATAGTTGAGAGTATTAGGATCTAGAGGTCTAGAATGTTCAAATTTGTTATCTACCATTTTTTTAACTCCTCAGATTTTCAATAATTACAGGAGAGAAGCATGTAAAAATATATAAAAATGACAAAGGGAGATTAGAGAGATAGTCTTTTTGTACTTTCTAATATCCCATTTCGTCTGAGAATTGGAGGTCTCCAATGCCACATAATTTTAACCATGCCAGGTTTAAGCAGTTCAAAATTTGCGCCATTCTTTTCATATTTCCTGATTCTCTGCAGGAATCATTTTTCAAAAGAGTGCCCATTTGGGTTTCGATCACAGCAATTTCTTTCCTGCGTTAGGGCCAGGAGCGCACTGGAATACCTTGCTAATCCTGACTTCTATAAGGTTCTTTGCAGGAAGCCCGGGATTTGCAGCATGCACAATTGCTTTCATTTTTTCAAATTTTTCTCCGGAATTGAGAGTTTCGGTTTTTCCTTTTATTTGGAAGCAGCCGCCGGTATCCGGTCCCCATACATAGATTGCTACATTAGGATTTTCTTCAAGGTTTGCCAGGGATTTGACCATGAAATTGTCCGAAATCCAGATTGTTTCATCATCTACAAGCTGGCAGAACCCTATAGGCACTACATTCGGAATTCCTTCTTTTGAAGCAGTAGCTACGGGAAAGATCTTTACCTTCGAAAAAGCAGTTTTCATCTCTTCATTTAATTTTACCATAATATCACAATCAAAATGATTGTAGTATATATTAATATAGTTAAGCGTCATAATTCTGTATCAAACTTTTGTTCGTGTATTTTAGTGACCTTTCAAGAAATGCATCGCCGCAGAAGTTAAGTATTTAGTATCTTGAATCCATCTATTGATTATACCATGACAAGAGAAATTGAAGTTGAGTGCCCCTCATGTTCCCCGGAAGAAGAGGTCGGGCATGAGGTTCTGAAAGAGGGGCAGAGCCCGCTTGTCCGCTGTCTGGAGTGCGGGCAGGTGCATGCAGCGAAGCTTAAAACCCCCAAATCCGTCAGTTTGAAAGTGATAGTCAGTAAGATGGATATCTCAAACACTTACAAGACTGAACTGGATTCCGAGACTGTCCTTCAGGTAGACGATGAGCTGGTTGTAGATGACGAGGACACAGGAATGGTAGTTCCTATCCTGATTACTGCCCTTGATGCAGGTGGAAAACGGGTGCAGATTACCCGGACAGAAAATACCGAAACAATCTGGGGCAGAGCCATTGATGAGGTAACTGTAAAATTTTCCGCACAGTCAGGGACTGAAAAAACCGAAGTAATTGAAAAACGTGTGCCTGGTGATTATGAATTTGTCGTAGGAGCCGAAGAGAGAATGGGGAACAAACGCCTTTTCATTAACAAAATCAAGGTGAGGGATGGGGCATTCCGATCCAGAAAAGGCGATGTTGTGCTTGCAAAATACGTAAAAAGAATTTTTGCGAGAAAGAAATGGGAAGGTTCGGATCAGCGTGAATTCCGAAGAGGGCCGTGGTAAAGAAAAAGATAAAAGAGAAAAAGAAGAGGAAGAAAAACTCAAAGCAATGCGCAGGAGCCTTGTAGACAATCTTGGGGCTTACCTGCTGCTGAAAGACAACGTCCGCGAGGCTATGCTCCGTGTTCCAAGGCATAAGTTTGTTCCGGAATATGAGCAAAAAGCAGCTTATATGGACAGACCACTTGACATCGGCCACGGGCAAACAATCTCTGCCCCGCATATGGTTGCTATTATGTGTGAACTCCTTGAGCTTTCTGAAGGGCATAAAGTCCTGGAAATAGGGGCAGGTTCAGGGTATAATGCTGCAGTGATGGGAGAGCTTGTAGGAAAAAGCGGACACATATACACGGTTGAACGTATAGAAGCCCTTGCGAATTTTGCAAGGGATAACCTGAAAACAACAGGATCTAAGAATGTCACAGTGCTGATTGAAGACGGCTCAATGGGTTATTCTTAGTATGCCCCTTATGACCGGATAGCTGTGACATGCGCAGCTCCTTATATCCCTGAGCCTTTGCTGGAACAGTTGAAGCCTGGAGGCATAATGCTTATTCCTGTGGGGAATTATTCTCAGGAACTTTATAAAATTAAAAAAGACAGCAAGGGCCATATACATAAAACGAGAAAAGGCGGCGTCGTTTTTGTACCCCTGATTGGGAAGCATGGCTTTCGAAAAAGCCTGGAATGCTAAAGGTTCCGATAAAAAAGGCCCAACCTGAGCTCCTGATTGCTGCTTCGATGCCAAAACCCAGCTGAAAGTTCTAGTAAGAGAAGCCTAACCCGAGCTTTAATCGGCGTTTTTAATATATTTAAAAAAAATTAAATTAGGTATTAATAAGTTTAAAATCATCTACTAAATATGGACATCGATACTTACGAAGATTTTAAGGAAATTCGAGTCAAGGATGTCTATATAGTCGATGTTTTTACAGACCCTACTCCTGTAGTGCTTCTTGAAGATATGCAGGGGAATATGCTTCCAATATACATAGGGCATCTCGAAGCTCTCTCAATAGGAAACGTGATTAAAAGGATTTCTCCGCCCAGACCTATGGCTCATGATCTTATGCTCAATATTTTCGACAGGCTAAACGTAAAAATTGAGGGCGTATTGATTGATGAAAAGTTGGACAAAATCTATTATGCGAGGCTTCTGATAAGAAAGGACAACAGTGTCATGCAATTTGACGCCAGGCCAAGCGATTGCATTGCCCTTGCCCTGCGTGTTGAAGCCCCTATAAGAGTCAGAAAAAAGGTGCTTGAAAGTTCCGAAGTCGAGATGTCAAGGCTTGAAGGTGCCCGGGTGATGAATATTTTCGGCTAGATTCTATTGGAACATGTAAATCTTTTCCTGAGATGGCGACCTTCGCTTACTTCGTTTACCCTCGCTTAACCCTGTTTTTTAAGTCTGCAAAAGGCCGGTACTGGCTAATTTCAACAAGCTTTTAATAAAAGTTAAATTTATTATCCCATAGATGCTCACCAAAAGAATAATACCATGCCTTGATGTGACCCTTGACAGAGCAGGCGGCTGTGTTGTTAAGGGGGTTGAGTTCGTAGACCTGAAAGAGGCCGGAGACCCTGTGGAACTCGCCAAGCGCTACAACGAAGAGGGCGCAGACGAACTTGTTTTTCTGGACATTACAGCTTCGGCTCACGGCAGGAAAACCATGATCGATGTGATTGAAAGGACTGCAGACGAGGTTTTCATTCCTCTTACGATTGGGGGAGGGATAAGTTCCATTGATGCAATTCGCCAGATTCTCAGGGCTGGGGCAGATAAGGTCTCAGTTAATACCTCTGCGGTCAAGAACCCTGACTTCATAAAAGAAGCTTCGGATATATTCGGAGCTCAGTGCATTGTTACTGCGATTGACTGCAGGCGAAATACCGATATAAAGAATAATCCCGACAAAACTGTTCTGGAACTGGAGGACGGAACTTCTGCTTGGTATGAGGTAGTAATCTACGGAGGCAGGGAAGCTACGGGAATCGATGCCGTGCAGTGGGCAAGAAGAGCAGAAGAACTGGGTTCCGGAGAAATCCTGCTCACAAGCATGGACCGGGACGGTACGTGTGCTGGCTATGACCTGCCTATTACAAGAAAACTCTCGGAAGAGCTTGATGTTCCGATTATAGCCTCAGGAGGCGTCGGAAATCCTCAGCATATCTATGAGGGCTTCTCAATAGGAAAAGCTGATGCCGCCCTTGCAGCAAGTATTTTCCACTTCAGCGAATACTCGATTAAAGAAGTTAAAGAATATCTGAGGGAACGAGAAATTCCTGTAAGGCTCTAAATTCCGAAAAAAGCAGAAAAAGATAGGAATGGGGAAGAACAATGGAAATTTCAGAATTTCAGAAACTAATGCATGAGCTTTACGCGCATAATGATAGGAATCGCCTCTTTTCGGTCAAGCCTTTTTTTAAAAGGGTTGATGTCCGAGCTGTATGCGCATAATGAAAGGAAGAGGGGAGGTAAGGCTACCATGCTCTGGCTGGTTGAGGAAATTGGAGAACTTGCCGAAGCCATTCGTAGGGAAGAGCCAGAAAATATAGAAGAAGAACTTGCAGATTGCTTCGCTTGGATAGGGGTACTTGCCAATCTTTACGGTGTGAACCTCGAAGAAGCCTTCCTTAAAAAGTACCCTGGTATGTGCCCTACCTGCAAACAGAAGCCCTATATCTGTACGGATTGAGTACGGTAAGCGTTATCTTATTTGAGGAGCCTGAGTTTCAGAAGCCTGAGTTTCAGAGTTTGTTCTCTGGATCTTGATTGTCCCCGCTTTCATCCTTCCAGAGATTTTTCTCCACATTCACTTCCATATATTTTGAGATACTTTTTTATTTCTTAGAGGCAATCTTTTATGCGGAATTCTTATCTGGATTCTCCATTTATCGGGGGATATATATGTCAGAAGCCGAAACCATGGAACTTCTTGAGGGTTTGCAGTTAAAGATTCTTAACAACACTGACGAGGATCTTGTGCTTCAAGCTGAGAAAATTGAGAAAGGGAAATTCAAAAAAGGGCACCAGGCTCCAGCTACAATCGAGTCTTATGAGGAAAAGAGCTTTGAGCTCGTTGCATGTGAAGGAAGCTGTGAGGGCGGAGCGGATATTGAAGGCTGGGTTAAGTACGGGTTGGGGTGTGCGGAAGGGTACTGCAAGATACACTTCAGATACGTGGGAAAAACAGACAAGCTCAGCTACTCCTGTGAATGCCACATGCGTGAAGGAAAAATGCTCTGCGAAGCCTCAAGAGACGAGAAAAACGAGAGAATCGTAAATTGGATAATAGGGCCGAAAGCATAATCCAGAAAGCATAGCATCCGGCCTGTCCGGTAAGAGTCCCTCAGGCTGGACTTTATTCGTTCTTATCTATTTTTATCCTTTTTTAATTGTCATTTTTTCATGAGTTTTAACTATTGAGTCCTGCAAGCAAGAAAAGTATACCAAAGTTTAATTAAGGGCAGGTTCTCTAATCCCATCGATGAAGCCTGAAAAACCGGAACTGCTTGCCCCGGCAGGAGGCATGGAAGCTTTTGTTGCAGCCGTAGAAAATGGGGCAGATGCTGTATATCTCGGAGCCCGGGCTTTCAGTGCTCGGGGGTATGCCTCAAATTTCTCAGAGAAAGAGCTTGAAGAAGCCATCGATTATGCTCACCTGAGAGGGGTGAAAGTATACGTAACCGTAAATACGCTACTTAAGGAAGAAGAAGTAGAAAACGCACTTAAGCTGCTTTCCTGGCTGAGAGAAATCGGGACCGATGCAATCATAATTCAGGATCTCGGGCTTATCTCGCTTGCAAGAAAATATCTTCCTGACCTTCCACTACATGCGAGCACCCAAATGACTTTACATAATAGCGAAGGAGTTAAAATTGCAAAAAAAATGGGAATAGAGAGGGTCGTGCTCTCAAGGGAGTGCTCGCTTGAAGAAATAAAAAGAATTAAAGAGAAAACAGAGACTGAAATTGAGATTTTCATACATGGAGCTCTCTGTATTTCCTATTCCGGGCAGTGCCTCTTGAGCAGCCTTATAGGGGGAAGAAGCGGAAACAGGGGTTTCTGTGCCCAGCCGTGCCGCAAAAAATACAGGCTGTACTGCGAGGGGAAGCAAATCAAAACAACAGGGAGCTACCTCTTAAGCCCGAAAGACCTTAACACGACCTCGGGCCTGGGAGCCCTTATAGAAGCCGGGATCGAATCTGTCAAAATCGAAGGCCGGATGAAAAGGCCGGAGTATGTTGCAGGCGTTGTCAGGATTTACCGCCGTCTTATTGACAGATATTTTGAAAATCCTGCAGAGTATTACGTTTCCGAAGAAGAGCAGGAAACACTCATCCAGCTCTTTAACAGGGGTTTTACTCAGGGTTACTTTTTTGAAAATCCGCTCTGGGAGTTAATGAGCAGGGAAAACCCCCACAACCGTGGAGCTCCGGCAGGTACGGTTACAGGATATGACAGGCGTTCAAATCGTATCCGAGTAAAACTTTCCCGGTCTCTGCGCCTCGGAGACGGGATAATGGTTGAAAATGCAGACACCAGACCCGAAGATAAAGGAAAAATCATATCCTCAATGTATACCGGAAAGGGTCCAGTATACAGTGCAGGAGTGGGAGATACGGTAGAAATTCCTTTCGACTCAAGGGCTCCCTCAGGAAGTACAGTATACAGGACACATGACAAAATGCTCATGGATTCCCTCAAAAAAGAAAGCGAGTCAGGAAACCTCAGGCCCAAAATCCCTGTGTTTATTACGGCAACCGTTGCATCGGGAAGACCTGTCAGGCTTGATGTAAAAGACAGGGACTCAAACGCAGTAATAATTGAGTCCGAATATCTGGTTGAGAAAGCTGAAAAGCAGCCAACTTCAAATTCCCGCATCGAAAAACAACTTTCAAAACTCGGAAACACGATTTTTGAGGCTGCTGAACTTCATGTCATGGTGGAAGGAGATATTTTTATTCCTGTGGGGCAGTTGAACGAGCTGAGGACAAAAGCAATAGAGCAGCTTGAAAACTTGCGTATCTCCAGGTGGAAGCGAAAACCTCTTGATGCTCTAAAGTTCTTCGAATCTGGGGAAAAGAAATCCGTAGGAAAGGCAGAACCGGAAGCCGAAAAAAATGTTCGAGAGCGCCTTCCTATACATCCAGTGCTCTCGGTTTCCGTATATTCTCTTGAAGGGCTTAAGGGGGCGCTTGAAGGCGGAGCCGATAGGATTTATTTTGGCGAAGGACTTTTCAGAAGACCGGAAACAACAGGGCAAGAAGAAAGCTCGACAAAGGGGCTTGATGCAGTTTTTGAGAAAGCTGTCTCAGAGACTCAAAAAGCAGGCACGAAAATCTATTTTATTACTCCAAAGCTTGTTAAAGATTCCAGAATGGAGTCTGTAGAAAAAATCTTATCTCATGTAAGGGAACTGGGAGCTGAAGGGGTTCTTGTTTCGAATCTGGGAACCCTTGGCCTCGCGAAAGCCGGGAAAATTCCTTTTATTGCGGACAGTCCTCTGAACATCTTTAACAGCTTCACTTCTGCCTTTTTATTACAGGAAGGGGCTCAGATGGCTGTAATTTCTCCTGAGCTGACCCTTGAGGAATTAAAAAGCGTTGCGCCTCACGGGCCTGCAGAGTGTATTGTTTATGGCAGGCTTGAACTGATGGAGTCCGAACATTGCCTTACAGGCGGGCTGCTTGGGAAAGACAAAGGACAGTGTAGTGTCCCATGCAGGTCAGGAAAGTTTACACTGGTAGATGAGAAAAACTACGAGTTTCCCCTGCTCATGGACTATGAATGCAGGATGCACCTCCTTAACTCAAGGTCGCTCTGCATGCTTGAATACGTTCCTGAAATTCTCGAAAGCGGAGTTTCAAGCCTCAGGGTCGAAACTCTGGGAATGGATAATCCATACGAGATTCGAAAGGTAACCCGGACTTACAGAAGAGCAATTGATACCTATCTTGAAACCGGGAAAAAGGGGCCGGAAAACTGCGAAAAGCTTGGAAAAGGCTTTACTACAGGACATTATTTCAGGGGTGTACAATAAAAGCCGGAATTGCCGGAAAAACGGATCAAAAGGTGAAGAAAATATGGAAAAACTGAAGAAAACGAAGGTTTCGGAAAAGCGAAGCCCCAAAATCTTTCTGTCCGGCTCGATCCGTGGAGGAAGGCAACTGCTTGAAACATACAGGTTTATGTTTGATGCCCTCGAAGAGGCGGGGGCTGAAGTGCTCAGTTGGCATGTTGCAGATCCTGATCTGGAAAAAGTAGAGATGAAAATGACAGAAGAAGATATCTATGCCAGGGATATGGGTTTGCTTGTAAAAAGCGATGCTCTGATTGCAGAAGTTACAGTGCCATCCACTGGTGTGGGTTACGAAATTTGCAGGGCACTTGTACAGGAAATTCCCGTGCTCTGCCTTTACAGCCCTGATGCAGCAGTCTCGGCAATGGTACTGGGAAATCCAGATCCTTTACTTGAGGCAAGAGCTTATCTGGACAAAAACTCTCTCAAAAAAATTATGACTGAATTTATCCAGGCTCTCTGAGGAAAAAAGCCTGGAGTTAGACTTCTTTTTGAAAGAAACGCCTTTGAGTGTACTGTTAAATCCGAATTGTAATCTTTATGGCTCATAACCGGATTATAAAACTCGGTGATAATTATAAATAAGTTGAGTCCCTAAGTATGATTCATGGTAGTTGGAATTATAGAAATTTTAGTACTGATTCTGGCAATCGTAGTGGCCTTTGTCCTGTATAAAGTCCTGAAGACCGCAACCAGCCTTGCAATAAATGCAGTACTTGGGGTCTTAGTCCTTATGGTGGCAAAAGTTTTGTTTGGACTTGAAATCGCAATTACCTGGGTAGCAGTTCTTATCTGCGCAATAGGGGGCATTTTCGGAGCACTTGTTATAATTGTACTGAATTATTTGAAAATAGCTTTCGTGTAAATAAT
>DATMYS010000115.1:0-8275 GCA_035560835.1 Methanosarcina sp. | reverse complement strand
TTTTTTGGTTAAATATGTAGTTTTGAAAATATTCGTCTTCAATCTCAAATGTAATTTTTAGTTCAATTTCTTCTTGATTAGTCGAAAAATCCTTAGCTTCTATTTGGTATTGTCCAAAGAAAGCTCTTATCGAATTGATTACTGAACTTTTCCCAGAATTATTTTTCCCAATAAGAATTAGAGCGTTATCCATATCTGTTATAGTTTGATTTTCAATTGATCAGAAGTTCTTTATCGAGATATTCTTTATATGCATGTACATGCACCAAACATTCATAAAGTGTACATTTATAATTATTTAAACGTTGCCATTTTACTTTAATTAATAGCTTTTTATCTGTTAACATAAGCAACTTTTTTCAAGAACTGCGTTTTAATTGTTTAATATAGAGAAATGAACTTGTTGTATACGATGCGGTTGAGATGTGAGGTGGTTTTTGACATCGAAAGCAGCTGTCAGGCATTCCTTGACAACTCAACCCTCAACAGGTTAACCGTCTATAATGACACTTTTTTGGAGCTCCGGCTCTGGCACCGAGATTGTGATTTTTCCAGCTCAGACTTGGTTGTCTTCTGTAAAAATTAGTTAATTACTAATATAGAAACCCTCATAGGATAAAAATTAGAGACTGATAGAACCATGGCCAGGGAAATAAGGATACTCCACACTGCAGACACGCATCTGGGATACAGGCAGTACCACAGCGAGGCCCGGAGAAACGATTTTTTTGCAGCTTTCAAACTTGTTGTAAACGATGCGGTTGAGATGCAGGTTGATGCCGTAGTGCATGCGGGAGACCTTTTTGATTCAAGGAACCCGACCCTTGAAGACCTCCTTGAGACAATGAATCTCCTGTCCAGGCTGAAGGCGGCTGACATCCCTTTTTTAGGAATTGTCGGGAACCATGAGAGCAAGCAGAACACCCAGTGGCTCGACCTTTTTGAAGAAATGGGGCTTGCGGCAAGGCTCGGAAAAAAACCGCTTATATTAGGAAATGGAGCCATCTACGGGATCGACAGTGTCCCGAAATCAAAAATTCCTATATTCGACTATTCAGGGTTTGAGGCGCCGGACTCTCCCAACATTTCCAATTCTTCTACTTCTTCCACTGCTTCCACTTCTTCAACCCCCTCCACTTCTCCAACTCCTTCCAACTCATCGATTCTCTCCACCTCTTCTACCCTATCCAGTCCTTCTACTTCTTCAATCTCTTCTACCACTTCCTCCCCTGCGGAAAACGTCTGGAAACTGCTTGTAATGCATCAGATAATGAGTCCTTTTCCATATGCGGAATGGGACTGTGATGAGGTGCTTGAAAACCTTCCTTTCAAGGTTGATGCAATTCTTCTTGGCGACTACCATGAACATTCAATAAATAAAAATAAGACCGGTGAGACCTGGATCACTTATCCTGGCAGTACGGAACGGAACAGTCTGTCCGAAGAGAAACCTCGTTCCTACAATATTATCACGCTTTCCGAAAAAGGACTTGAGATCAGCAAGCGCACGATTCCGACCCGAAAATTCCTTCCCATTCGAGTAGAGTTAAAAGGGGAAGATAAGCCCTATGAACAGATATTTTCTAAAGTAGACGAATATCTGGAAGAGATACCTGAATCCGTGGTATTTCTGGAAATCTCCGGAGACTCGGGGGCAGTCCTGTCACAGAGCGAGCTTGAGGAATATCTGTTTAATAAAAGAGCTCTTGTATCAAACATTATAGACCGGAGGGCAAAAGAGTCACTTACGGAGGAGGTTTTAAGGGTAACCTTTTCCGATCCAGATCATGCAGTTGCAAGCGAGATCCGGAAAATGAGTCTAAACGACGGCGGACTGATTATTGATGAAATTGTCCGGAACCCTGACATCTCAAGGTCGAGGGTAGATGAAGAGACCGAAGGCCGGCTCTCGAAACTTATTGAAGCTAAAACTGTGGATTTCAAAAGCCCTGATTTCAGGATAGAGATTCCTGCCAATTCGGCCAGCTCCGAAGGTCCTGCTTACACTGCCAGCTCGGCAATTTCTGCCACCACTACCGGATTTCTGGAATTTGAAGAAGTAAAACCCAATGCTGTAGGAGAGGCTGGATTTTCCGGAAAAAACAGGCCGGAGGGGATAGTTCCCGGCAAGTTTGAAATTACTGAACTTTCAGGAATTCTGAGGACTTCAGACCGAATTAAGAATGCTGAAAAAAAGGATACGAAAAAGAGTACTGAGACGACAAAGAGTATTGAGACGACAAAGAGTATTGAGATTTCAGCCGTGAGTCCGAATAATTCCGAATTGGCAGCAGCATCAAACCCTCAATGTTCCTCTAATTTGGAGTCTCTGAAGCTTCCGGATTCGAGATCAACAGAGTTGTCCAGTAAACCTGTAACGCCGCCCGAATCGAATACCCTGCAGGAAACTTCAGAGAATCCTGGAAAAACTCAAGAAACAGAAACTGAGTTCAGGAAAGACAAAGATAGCGAACCTGAAGTTAAACCTGAAGTTAAACCTGAAAGTCAAGCCGAAAGAAAATCTAAAATTAAATCAAAAAGTCGAGCCGAAAGGAAAACTGAAGTTAAATCTGAAAGTAAAGCTGAAAGCGAACTTGAAAGTAAATCTGAAATTAAACCTGAAAATGAACTTGAAAGTAATCCTAGAAGTGAACCTGAGAAGAAGAGTAGAAAGCTGTCTGAGCCTGGAGTTAAAGGCAAACCTGGAAATGAAAAACCAGGCAAAGCCGAAAAGCTGCCTGAAGAAGAACCTGTCAGGGCTACGGAGCTAAGTGAAAAAACTGGGAAGGCAGGGCCGAAAAAAGGAAGGAGAAAAACTGCTGTACCTCGACAGTATAACCTTGGTGATTACCTGTGAAGCTCAAAAACCTCTATATAGAAAACATCCGGAGTTATAAAAAACTGGATTTTACATTTGAAGACGGAGTTACAGTCATTTCCGGAGTGAACGGGAGCGGGAAGTCCAGCCTGCTTGAGGCCTGTTTTATGGGGCTTTTCGGGAGCAAAATTCTTTCAAAGGACTTTGTGCTTGCGGATGTAATCTTCAAGGGGGCTGAGAACGCAAAAATAAACCTGGGTTTTGAGCATTTAGGGCAGGATTATCTTATAGAACAGGCTTTCAGGTATTCCCCTAAAAGTGAGAACGCTTCGAATTCGAAATGCGTACTCTATGCCAATGGGGAAAGTATTGTCGACCAGGCTATGCGGACTTACGAGGAGGTATGCTCCCTTCTGAATATGGATGAAGAGGCGTACAGGAACTGCGCTTACATCAGGCAGGGCGAAATTGATGTACTCATTAATGCAAAACCAAAAGACAGACAGCGAATGATCGACGGCCTGTTACAGCTTGGAAAGCTAGAAGAGTATAGGGAAAGGGCAGGTAGCGCAAAAACGGCTGTAAGAAGGCTTCAAAGAGATGCAAGTAACAGCCTTTCAGGCGTAAAAGCCGAAATAGAGGGAATAGAAAGTACAGAACCGCATGCCGTACTGAATGGGCTCAGGCAGAAGATAAAGGAAAGCGATGTCGTTTTAAAAAGATTTAATGGAAATAAAGAGACTGCAGCTGCCCAGAAAGAAAAAATTGACCTGATGATTACAGATCATAGAGAACGCCTCCAGGAAATCCAGGCACTGAAGCAGGCCCTGGCTAAATCTCAGGAAGACAAAGCTGGCTGTATTCGGGAAAAAGAAGCCTTCGCCGGAGAAGCCCATGAACAAAGGCGAGCTCTGCTCGGACTGGGAGAAGAAAATAATCTTATTCGGGAAGAATGCGGTTTTGGAAACCTTGAGATCGAGGCTCTGAGCTTGCAGCAAGAAAAAGAGGAGTTGCTTGCCAGGGAAAAGGTAAATACGATCTCAAAAGAGCTTGCTCTTCTCCTCAGGGAAGAAGAAGTTCACAATCAGGCTCTGCGTGACCTTGAAAACGAAAGGTCTGAGATCGAACAACGTTTTTTGCAATGTAGGACGGATATCGGGGCTACAAACGGGGAAGTCGAAGAAAACAGGAAAAATATACTGAGAATCGAGGATGAAAATAAAAAGTTAAAAGAAGCTGCAAAAGAGACTACAGGCTTCACGGACACTTATGAGATTCCTTTGTTTAGAAAGGAGCTGGAGGAAAAAGAAAGCCTTCTGCGTGAACGGAAAAACGAGGCCTCAACAAAACTTGTGCTTGCTTTCAAAGAAAAAGAAACCGGAGATATAAATCTTCTCACGCTTGATAAGGAACTTCAAAATTCCAGGGTCGCAGTTCGGAAAAGTAAAACCGAGATTGAAATTCTTGAAGAGGAGCTCAGGGAGAATGAAAAGGCAATTATGGGAGTCCAGGAACAAAAATTCGAAGCTTCTGCAGGATTAAAGGGGCTTGGCTTTACCGGAGAACAGCTCGAAGACCTAGAGTACCTCAGCGAACTTCTGTTGGAAAATAAAAACAGGCTGCATGGACGAGAAAAAGAGCTTGAAGCTACCCTCAGGGAGCTTGATAAAGTCCTACGTAAAAATAGGCAGCTACTTGCCGAAGGGAAATGCCCTACCTGCGGGCAGGAACTTAAAGGCTCTGAGATTGCATGTACGACCGGGGAATCAGAACAGAAGAAAGAAAAGCTTGCAGCAGAACTTCTCGACATAAAGCTCCAGCAGGCCGAGATTGAGAAAAAACTCAACCGGCTCAAGGATGCAAAAAAACTGGAGAAGCGAATTTTGGATTATGATCTGGAGACCGAGAGGCTCAAAAATAAGGCAAAGAACCTGCAAGAAAGGATAGCTATCCATAGAACCCGGACCGAGGAAGATTCCCTTAAACTGGAAGGCCTTAATAAACAAAAGGAGGAACTTGAGGCTAAAATGGGCAAGCTCCTTCCAGATATCAAAGCCCTGCAGGGCTGGGAGGCGGCGGCTCAAAAAGCCCATGGTGAGAGTGAAAGAGTACTTCGAGAGGCAAAAGCCTTTGAGAAAAAGCTTGCAGAAAATGTCTCGGAGATTGAGGCCCTCAATGGGAAAATAAGGACTTCCCTTGCGCTGATCGAAAATTACGGGCAGAGACTTGGAGAGCTCAATGAGAAATTAAAAGGGCTTGCCGAACGTGAGACTCTGGAAAAGGAAAAACTCAAAGCCCTGGAAGTTGAGCTTGAAGCCCTTAGGAAAAAAGAAGCCCTGGCAAAAGAAACCCATGAGAAGAGTGCAAAGCTCCTCTTGAAGACAAAAAGACTCGGGGCAAACCTGATCCACATGGATAACATAAAGCATAAAATCTCCGAGCTTGAGGCTTCAATCAGGAACCTTACCGAAAAAGTCGGCTTCTTTGACCGGGAAATCCTTGAAAGGAACGAGCGGGTAAGACAGCTTGAAGGAAAGCTGCAAGGAAGCAGATTCGAAGATCTTCAGTTAAAACGTACCCAGCTTGAAGAATATCAGGCAAACCTTACTGAAAAAATTCGGCAAATGACGGCTGCAAAAGATGAACTTTTAAAAGAAATCGGTATGGTTGAGAGTAGCTTGAAACGCCGCAATGAGCTGAAAGATGAACTCAAAGCTCTTGAGAACAGGCAACATTACCTCGAAGCCGTATATAGCAACGCTGAAGAGCTTGAAAGCATGTATATGCGCGTTCGGGCTGATATGCGGACAAGAAACATAGGGGCCCTTTCCACCCTTTTGAATGAAATGTTCAGCTTCATGTACACAAACAATGCCTATTCCCATATCGAACTCGACCCGGAATACAACCTCACGGTTTACAGGAAGGACGGAACTCCCCTTGAACCTAAACTCCTTAGCGGAGGAGAACGTGCAATCTTTAACCTTGTCCTGCGCTGTGCAATCTACAGGCTTCTTTCTCTGGGTTTTGGCGGAGACCGGGCAGACGGGCTTCCCCCCATGATCCTTGACGAGCCCACGGTTTTTCTCGACCGCGGGCATATAAATCAGCTTTTGAAACTCATAGACCTGATGCGCGGCATGGGTGTAGGTCAGATTATTGTGGTCTCCCATGACGAGTCCCTTATAGATTCGGCAGACCATGTCTTCCAGGTAGAAAAAGACTCTATTACCAATATGTCGTCTATTGTAAAGCTTTAATACAACCGTTGCGCCGGTTGATCACGCCGAATAGGGTTTGGGGATAAGGCTCTAATCAAACCCTAACGCTGCCACGGGTTTTCGGTCAAGCCTTTTTTCAAAAGGGTTGCGGTTCACCAGTATACCAGATAGTTAAATAGCTCGTCAATTTCCTCTTTATATTCTTCAAAAAAGCTGTAGTTCTTCACAAGATAACCCTCGGCAGGGAGATCTTCGAGATACCCGTACCAGTAAATAACCATTCCTTCTCCGAAAATCTCTGCATATTCCCTAAACTGCTTTTTCGAATAGTGCTCATGTTCGAAATAGTCTCCGAAGAGGGCTTTGCTTTCAATCCAGTTGATCAAGCGATTATCTATACATACAGGATTTTCCAGGACAAAATCCGGAGTCTTGCCGTCTCCCTTAGCCCGGATGTCTGCTTCGGTACAATACAGGATTTCCCTATCATCAAGCCATTTCTGGATAAGTGCTTCTCCCATCTCGCCTTTCTTACACTGCATCTCATGGGCGTGAGGGGAAAAGAAATGATCGACCTCAAGGGCTTTTTTGACTTCCTTTCGGAGGCGTCGATTTTCGATTAAATCCACATTTTTGAAAAGCCAATTTATACTTTTCTTGGAAATCTCACAATTCTTCATAATAAGCGATGCCATAAGGGTAGGAGGGAAGCCTGTGTATTCCGCAAGGTCAAGAATCGTGCGTCCCTGTTTCCATTTTAAAAAAAGTTCATTCTCTCGGGAATAAATTTTCCTGTGTTTGAACCGAGTCTTTTTTACGACTTTCTGGTTGAGAATTGTTGCAAGCATGCCCACGGGTTTGGAATATTCCTCAGAAAGGCGGAAAACATCTTTAAAGTCATGCAGTGAGCTATAAATTATCTGGTATGTATGGCGGTCCATCCTGAATCATCGTATCCTTTTTTATTTCCTTCCCGGGAGTGCAAAATGAAAGTTAAACAGCATGAAAAATGAGAATCTTACGATATCAAAGTTATCTCTCAGACGCACAGTTAATTTCCCCATAAATCCTTCTATGCTCATAGTTTATAATCATATCAATACCTTAAAACCCCGAAACAATCGGCTTCATGAGGGAGTCGAACAGGTTCACTTCAGGGACGTCTGAGTAATGAAAATAACTTCTTCTTCAAGGGTAAGAAACCCTTTCCGGAAAATCTGCCTGCATATCTAAGCTATTTTTTCTAGCTGAGGGCTGTTAACCAAGCCTTTTCAAAAAACTGCTTGACCGCAAGCCTTTTCAAAAAACTGCTTGACCGCAAGCCTTTTCAAAAAAGGCTTGAGCGAAAACGGCTCAACATTTGAGTTTGAGAATCTTATTCCCAAATCCTATCCGGCGTGATAAACCGGCGCAACGGTTTTGAAAAAGGCTTGACTGAAGAACAGTCATTTTCAGGCTGAGGGCTATTAACTCCAGAACTCCTCATCATAAGTTTCAGGAAGGTCTATTTCCTTCGCTTTATCAAGCTTTTTACGTTTTTCCCTATTCTCAGGGGATTTTTCTGCTTTTTCTTCTCTCCCTGGCAGGCAAGAGTTATCTTTTTTATCGGTATCAAAAGGTGCAAAGATTGTCGTGTGCTTATCTCTTGAAATAACTTTTTCTGGGGCCTTTGACTTTTCCTGTACTTTTGGCTGGGTGTTTGCATATATAACTGGATTCTGTTCAGCCGACTCAGTTTTCAGTCTTGATTCCAGTCTTATGGAGGCTTTTTCGGTATCGCTGGGAGCATATCTTTCTCCCAGCCTTTCGTCATGGTTTCCCTCGGGCTCCGGGTCAGGCTTCTTTATAGATGTTTCATGAAAGTGCCAGCTCTTAGTAAAGCTTTCTTCTTTCCTTTCAACAGGTCTTTCCGGAGGTTTTTTTGTGAGCCTTGAAGGGGTCCAGTCTCCTTTTTCAGAGACATTTTTTCTTTTAGATAGGGGCTGCCTGCCTAGCTTTCGGAAAGTATCTTCAGCATAGGTATCTTTGTTACGGTCAGCTTTCCCTGATTTAATTTTACTCGTTATGCTGTAGCCTATAAGGCAGGTAGGTTCTCTCGTTCTCCACTCAAGGCAAAAGAGGTGGCACTCCCGCCCTTTACATGTCTGGCTTTCATCAAGTGGACAGACTTCTGGAAGAGTCATAATACTAAAAACAACAGAATATAAAAAATAGTTAACGGTAATAAAAATTAAAC
>DATMYS010000114.1:0-4762 GCA_035560835.1 Methanosarcina sp. | reverse complement strand
CTCTTATACTAGTAAATAATTGATGTCTTCTAAGCTATTATCACGGTTAACAGGCATTTCACATGGGTTTAATTATTTTTCGTTATCGGGATTACTGGTTAATTATTTTTTATGTCTAAACACTTATATAGCTCGTCTATTAAAACAGATACAGGTCTTGTATTAAATGCTGTGACTCACTTACGGAGTATTTATGTTCCTTCTTTTGGGTAAAAAGAGGAGAACAATTTCCCTACCTGATCCTCTGTAAATGTAGCCATAAAAGACCTTTTGAAACCCTCTAAAAATTATGGAGCGATGACTCTGAAAAATATATTTGCAGAATTTGGAATTTTTACTGATTCTTCTTTAATAACCTATGTTATCAAGGAGACTTCTTACCTTTATCTTCAAAGAGGTAGATGATTGCATATGGCCATTACGATTGCAGCCATGCCTGCCTATAACGAAGCCCATGCCATTGCAGATGTTATCAAGGGCTGCAAAAAATACGTCGACAGAGTAGTAGTTGTGGATGACGGAAGCACCGATAGTACTGTCGATATCGCCGAATCTCTTGGCGCCTATGTAGTTCGTCACGAAAAAAATAAGGGATATGGAGCAGCCCTAAGGAACTGCTTTGAAACCGCCCGTAAGCTCGATGCAAATGCTATGGTCATAATTGACTCTGACGGTCAACATGACCCTTCCGAAATTCCCAAGCTTCTTGAACCCTTAAAAGATGGATTTGATCTGGTAATTGGCTCAAGATTTGTCAATGGCAACGGTAAAAATGTCCCTGTTTACCGTAAATTCGGGATGAAAGTCCTTGATATCGCAACCTATATTGCAGGCGGTCTGAATGTAACGGATTCCCAGAGCGGCTTTCGAGCTTATGGAAAAAAAGCTATTGAAAATATAAATTTGAATGGCACAGATATGTCTGCAGGTTCTGAAATTCTGATTCAGGCCAAAGATCACAAATTGAAGTTTACGGAAGTGGAAATCCATTGCAGGTATGACCTTGAGGACTGCTCGAGTGAGCATCCTTTCATACATGGGCCCAGAGTCCTGTTCCGCATCCTTAAAGATATGGAGTACAGAAGGCCTCTGTACTATTTCTCCGTTCCTGGCCTAATTATGACATCTACAGGCTTTCTTATGGGACTAATATTTTTACAGGATTTTCTTCTGGGCGGATCCCTGCGCTTCGGGCCAACACTCCTTATGGTAATGCTGACGGTCATAGGCGCCTTCATGGTATTTACTGGAATAATACTGCATGCCATCTCAAGGATGATATTTTTAAACGAGAATATACGAAAATAATAATGTTAAAACGGGGTCAATTTGTATGAAATACCCTTTCGTTTCAGTCGTAGTAGGTATTCGTAACGAAGAAAAATTCATTGAAGAATGTATTGAGTCACTTCTTAATCTAGATTATCCGAGAGATTCTTACGAGATTATTATTGTTGATGGCATGTCCACCGACAAAACACGCGATATAGTACAGAAATATCCTGTCAAACTTCTTTCGAATGAAAAAATGAATGTTGCTGCGGCAAGAAACCTTGGTGTGAAGAATGCCAGGGGAGAACTTGTTGCATTTACTGATGGAGACTGTAAGGTCGATTCTCAGTGGTTGAAAGTTCTTGTCCATGAAATGCAAGCCTCTCCAGATGATGTTGTCTGTTTTGGAGGCCCTAACCTGATCTTTGACACTGATCCTGTATTTGGCAGGGTGGTGGGATATGCCCAAGAATCTTTCTTGGGGTCTGGAGGCTCGGCTCAGTCCAAAAACTCCACAAAAAAGCATTATGTCGGCTCTCTTCCTAACTGTAATGCGATGTACAAAAAAGCTGCAATTAAGGAAGTTGGAGGTTTTGATGAGCGGTTTGTGGTGGGTCAGGACGGAGACTTGAACTATAGAATTGGTAAGAAGGGTAACAAGTTTTTGTATATCCCAAAGGCGCAGGTCCTGCACCATAGAAGAGGAACTTTCAAGTCCTTTTCCGTAAGGATGTTTAAATATGGTATGTGGATGGCAGAACTTTTCAAGAAACATGGAGAATTTGTTCGGTGGTATGCCTTTTTGCCTTCGATTGCCATCTTGTTTGCGGTCATTTTGCTTATCGCATCTATCAAATATTCCACTCCAAGCCTGCTTCTTCTTGCCTTCACAGCCGTGTATTTTATTCTTGTCTTTGTTACCTCGATCCAGGTTGCCTATAAAATGAAATCAAAATACGGTCTTTTTGCCCTTTTTATTATTCCTGTGCAACACGCTGCTTATGGGCTGGGGTTTTTGTACAGCTTTACAAATTCTCCTTTGATCTCAAAAGTCAGTTCCTGTTCGGATATTTAATAATTACGAATTATGTCATTTGCTTAAAAAGAAACCGAAAAACTTGAATATATGAGAGACTTTTCAGGGCAAAATCTTCTTAATCAATAAAGCCCTGATGAACTCTCACTGATTTTCAAACACAGAAGTTTGGATGCCAGGTTTATTAAATTTATTATATGATTATTTAAGGTCATGGAGATAGTATGTTCGGATTAAGTAAAGAAGCAGGATTCAGATTAGATAATGACCATCTAATGAGGTTAATTTCTTTTCTGTTCCCGTTAGCTATAATTTTCGCAGTAATATTCGCGTTCTTATGGATGTTTGCAACCGGAAAGTTCGGTTATGCACTTCGGGGGCTATTTACAGGAATACCTGCAGTACTTTCCTGCCTTTTCATACTGTTTATTTACAAAAAAGATGTAAGTTTGCACGATATCGACATCTTTCCATCATTGAGTACAAAGTCCCTTACGTACCTTTTCGGGATATTTTATATTGGTTCCCTAGTTGTACTTTTGCTGTTTCCAGGAGGCAGGCCGCTATACTACTTCTTCTTTATTTTAGGGCTTTATCTGTCTGTATTCTTCCAAATTTTCTCTAAAAACATAAATCCTACACTTATTCTGGCAGAATCTATCTTAATCGCGGTTAATTTAATTTTCAGTGTGACTTTAAATTATGATTTCTATGTCGGTACCACAGATATCCTGCCCCATATCTTTATTTCGGAAGTTACTGCACTGACCGGAAAAATAATTCCGACTTCCTTAAGTGATTACGCTTACTTCCCTCTTTATCATGTGTTTATTGCAGAAGCTTCTGAGATCTTGAAAATAAGCATAAAGAACTCACTTTTCCTAGTAACTGCACCTGTCTATGCAATAACCATAATTTTCCTTTATTATCTTTTTAATTACATAACAAACAACAGGCAGATCTCACTCCTCTCATGCGTACTATTTTCCGCAAGTTCTACCGTACTCTATTACGGTACAAATGTAATTACCCGTACAATGGCATTCATAATGTTTGTTGTATTATTGTACCTGATTTATAGTGTCAATTTCAAAAAGGACAAACTTTCCTTAAAAACTCTTTCAGTAATTGTTGCAGTTTTTTTAACTCTAGTTCACAATGTCTCTCTTCCGCAGCTCGTCTTATTGCTGATCATTCTTCTTGCATCGGAATATATGATAGGGAATAGCAACTATATCAGCAAACCTTTCTTTATACTGCTTAATGTCATTTTTGCCGCTTACTGGTTCTTTGTAGCATACGTGTTTGTACAGAGGAGCCTGGCCCCCCGTTTGCAGAGTCAGTTTTTGGATTCTATAGTTCTAACTGCTGGAGGTTCAGAAGTTCTTCAGGAAAGCTTTATTGATTTAGTAGGGCTTCTGGATAAATCGGTATTTTTATTTTTTGCCTTGATAGGAATAGGTTTTCTCCTGAAAAATTATAAGAAAAATTATGCTGCCGCGCTAGGATTATTTGCCCTGTTAACTCTTGTATTCTATATTCCCAATCCCCTCAATACGATCTGGCAGTTCAAAGTCCTCTTCAGAGTTGATCGATTTATGCTTTTCGTCAGTCCCTTTATGGCTTTCATAATGGGGTATGGATTGTATATATTCTGGAACTATATGGCTAAGTACTCATCTAAGAAATTGAACTCCGCTTTCTTAGTGATCTTGTTGTTCTCTACTTTTATTTTGGTCTCTTCGGTCTACAGTATTTCAGATTCGAATTTCCTTGGTCAAGAAGCAAAACACGAATACTTTACTTCCGAAGAGTTACACGGCTTTAATCATATTTTCAGGTATGTTCCTGTCAATTCTTCAATTAACTCAGTTTACACCGATTATTACGCTTCAAGGTTCTTTTATGTCCCGCTGATTCCTGCGAAATCTGCGGAATTGAATATCTCGTCTTACGACAATTACAGAATCAGTGATGTAAATAAACTCCCAGAATACAAAGGCTATGTGGTTCTAAGAACCAGGGAATTTCTCAGGAGTGGATTATACTTTGGCAGTGAGGAAGGCACCCTGAAAGATACTGCCAACTATTTCTATCAGGGACTACCCGAAAACGAGCTTGAGCTGGAAAGCAACCTCAAAGGTCTTGACAAAATTTATTCAAACCCATCGACAGATATTTATATCCCACATCAGGGGTTTAATAACCCTTGAAATTTATTTTTTAAAGATGCCTTTTATCCCGGTGCCTATTTTTTAGACCTCTCAAAAAATGATTAGTTTTTTAAGGACTATTAAGCTTTATTTGCCCAATTAAATGTGGTTTCAGTCCTTTCCCAACTAAGGTACATCCATTAAACAATTTATTTGCTGTTTGGGGGCTTAGGTATTCCAAGTAATTGATTAGGCATCTTTTTTCTTCGTTTTTAGCATTGAATTTCGTATGGATAAAATG
>DATMYS010000113.1:0-6899 GCA_035560835.1 Methanosarcina sp. | reverse complement strand
TCTTATTATATTACATCTAAGCTTGCAAAGAAAACTGGAGGTTGTAAAATGGCAGATGAAATCGACTACGAGATTATCGGCGACGACATGCAGATCGTTGAAATTGAGCTTGATCCGGATGAAGCCGTTCAGGCAGAAGCTGGGGCTATGGCATATATGGGACCCGGAATTGAGATGCAGACCAGCATGGGTAACGAAGGTGGTGGATTTTTCGGAGGTCTCAAAAAAGGACTTAAAAGGGCCCTGACAGGAGAAAGTTTCTTCATTACAAGCTTTGTTCACAAAGGTTCCGGAAAAGGGCATGTAGCTTTTGCAGCTCCTTATCCGGGAAAGATTATTCCTCTTGATCTTACAAAGTTCGGAGGCAGTCTCCTCTGCCAGAAAGACTCATTTCTCTGTGCTGCTCGCGGAGTGGAGATAGAAGTAGCTTTCACCCGTAAACTTGGAGCAGGGTTCTTCGGCGGCGAAGGTTTTATCTTGCAGAGACTGAAAGGTGACGGTCTGACCTTTCTCCATATCGGGGGCACAGTTATAAGAAAAGACCTGGCAGCTGGCGAGACTTATCGTGTTGACACAGGTTGTGTAGCAGCTTTCACCGAAACCGTAACCTATGATATAACATGGTCAAGGAACTTTAAAAATGCCCTTTTCGGTGGTGAAGGAGTTGTTCTTGCAACCCTTACAGGTCCGGGCACAGTGTATATGCAGAGCCTGCCTTTCTCCCGCCTTGCTGACAGAATCTTTGCAGCTTCTGCCTATGGCCGTAACCGGGACGAACAAACCGGCATTGCAGGGACCGGTATCCTGGGAGGCCTCATCGGTGGAGATAGATCATTCTAAAAACAGGAAACTGTCCTAAACAAAAAAATCATTCTAAAACGGAATTAATTGTAAAATTGAATTCATCTTAAAGTGGGATTCATTATAAAATAGAAATCCTTCTTAAACGGAATTTATTTTAAAGAGAATTTTGTTTTAAAGCAAGAAATCAATCTAAAGGAAAACTTAGAAATTCAAAAAGGCCTGCTTTCTTGGGACAGGCCTTTTCTTAATTACTTACTCTTAGATTTCAATCAAATTTCAATCAAGTTTTTTCTGGCTCTCTTTCTCTGAATTTGAGTTTATTCCTCAAGTGTATTTATTATATTTCTGCGGGCCAGGAAACCAGCAAGTTCCTCCTCCAGGTTAAGGACTGGAACACCTCCAACATCGTGCTCGATCATGTTCTTAACAGCTTCTGCGAGAGGGGTATTGGTATAGACACTGACCACACCGCGGGTCATAATATCTCCAACCAGCAGGTTCTTGATTCTTGAGTCCTGCTGGTTATCAGCTACCAGATCCCTGAAAGAGCGCATGGCAAAGGCAATGTCGTCCTCAGCAATAATGCCTACAAGTTTTCCATTTTCAATTACTGGCAGCCTTCCCACATTTTTATCAAGAATAAGTCGTCTGGCGTGGCTAACCCTATCAGATGGGCTGACAACAATAGGATTTTTTTCCATTACTTCCCCGACGAAGCCTTTGAAATGATTTACTTTCATGAGTTCCTGGGGTGTCACCCAGCCAAGGGCGTTTCCGTTATCAGTGACAATAATTACGCCACTTTTCTTTTTCATCAGAGTAAGGGCATCCCTGATATCGGTGTCAGGGAGAACCTTTACAAAGTTGTCGGATACGGCTGTTGCAACATGCAGAGAGGATGCAGGTTTGCTCAGTTTCTTGCGAGTCCCAAGCTGCTCTGTCAGACTTCTCATTGTAAGTACACCGAGTACCTGATCATCATGGACTACCAGAAGGCGCTTTGTATCCTTCTTTTCCATAAGGTCCAGGGCGTGAGATATGGTGTCTGACTTATCAATTCTGTATGGCTGTACCATTATATCTTTAACTTGCATGCAATTCACCTCATGCGTATCCAGAATTTTTAATCACAATTTTCGCAATTTTTTGCGTGTTTTCTTCATCCGTTTTTCCCAGGCTTTAATTTCGCATCCTTCTCTTGCTTTTAGATGTTTTATCTCGCTTTCTATTGCAACTTTTGCTATCTATTGCAACCTTTTGCAGTATATACCTCCGTAATGCCAGAGGGTGGTTAGAGGATAGCTTTCATGATATCGGTTCTGCTTAATATGCCTACTATATCTTCTCCGTCACTGACAGGTAATGCAGTCACTCCTTCCTGTATCATTTTTTTAGCAGCTGCACTGACATTTTCGTTTACGTCAATGGAGTTTATCGGAGAAATCATGATGTCTTCTGCAATCAAAGGAACTTCTTTTACGTATCTGAAAGTTTTCTGGCCTGCAGGGGAGGATTTACGGGCCATCTTGATGTTTTTCGTGGAAAGTTCGCCTTGAAAATCAGTTAAGAGATTTAAAGCAAGGCTTTTGCTGGAAATTATCCCGACAGGCTTTCCTGCATCGTCTTTAACGATCACTCTTTCTATTTCATTCCTGTTCATTTCGTCAATTACATGGTTGATAGTATGATGCCTGTGAACAGAAACAACATCTTCAGACATTAATTTGGGGATTTTTGTTTTCATTTCCTCGCTATTTTCCGCAACATACCGCACAAGATCTGTCCTGGTAACAATACCTACAATATCGTTCTTTACCACCGGAACGTTATGCACTCCGTTCTCAAGCATTAAGGCAGCTGCCTGGGAAATAGAGGCTTCAGGATAGATGGTAATAACCGATTCAGTCATCAATAACTTGATAGGGATCTGGTCTATCGGTCTTCTTCTCCAGAGAGGCTCGGCCTGAGCCAGACGGTTAGTGATGTCTGATTTTGTAACGATTCCCACCATCTTGCCCTCATTGAGGACAAGCAATGTACTGATTCGATGCCTTAACATCAGTTTTCTTGCACGTGACACGGGTTCGTCTGCGTTTAGGACATAAACAGGTGAACTCATGATGTCCGCCACATTCATGAAGTACCTCCTTCACTTTTATAATATATAAGTATCAATAATTATACTTTTTGAATTGGATGCAAAAGCTACAATTTTTTAGCTATAACCATTAAATTTCTAGAGAATTAACAAATATTTTGTTGAAGTGATAGCTAACTTGAAAAGTTCTTATTTTAGAAAGTTCTTACTTTAAAATGATCTACACTTTGAAATCCTGAGTATTACCTCTTGATCTATCCAGCTAAGGAATTTTCCTTTTCTCCAAAACTTCTGAAAGCTTAATCTCCTGAAACGTAAACTCTTTAAAACTTAAGCCCGAAGGTTTTTCGGGCTCAGTTCGGCTTAAGGCTCAGTTCGATTTCGATTCCCACTAAACTTCGTTAAGTTCCGGGACAGTTTGAGCCAGCTTGAACCGGCTTGGACTAGGTCAATCAATTGGGACCAGTTCTAATCAATTGATTATTTTCCTGGAGTTCATTCAAGAGATTTCAGGAGATCCCTTTCAGTAATGATACCGCGAAGCACTCCGTTCTCCAGAACCGGAAGTGAACCTATCTTTTTCTCAAGCATTATTTCCATTGCTTTTCCCAGGTCTGTACCTGGGCCAGTCCATATCAGTTCTCTTGAGACAATAGAACCTACAGGCTGGTCAAGAGCCTCGTGAATGTTTCCTGTTGTCAGCTTACTGAAAGCGTCTCCCCTTCCAAGGAAATGGACAATATCAGTGGAAGTGATAATTCCTGCGAAGATGCCATCTTTGACTACAGGAAGTCTTCGGAGCCAGTTATCTACCATTACTTTTGCTGCCTGTCCAATGGGTGTATCAGTTGACACCATCTTGACGTTCTTGGTCATATATTCATCAACAGTTCGGCTTGTTACGATTCCGCCCATCAGTTCAATTGCATTCCTTTCGGTAAAGATTGCAACGACCTGCATGTCATTGTTCACGATTGGAAGGCCGCCTCTTTTTCTTTCAATCATCATTGAGACAGCATCTTTAAAGTCAGCCTGGTCATTAAGGTAGGGAATGTCAGTTTCCATAATTTGCCGTACTTCTTCGTTGATTGCAGCCAGAAGGTTACCTTTGAAGCGGTTTTCAACGAGCAGATTCTTTTTTCCGCCCCCCAGGAAATCGATAATATCTACGGAAGTAACTACCCCTTCCAGCCTCCGCGTTCCGGCATTTGTAATAGGAATGCGCCTGAATCTTTTTTCAGTCATAATCCTGATTGCTTCCATAATCGTTGCGGTTGGAGGGAGGGTTACTACATTCCTTGTTGCCAGGGCCAGGATTTTTCCTTCATGCTCTGAAATACGGGATTTAAACTCCGGACCTATTCGCATAGTGCCCATGCTGCTGATCATGTGTGGGTCTTTCTGCTGCGCTTTCTTGGATTTGCTCACACCTGGCTGAACCTTCATCTTATCGACGGACGAAAATGTCGTATTTTTGTTCAATAGGACCACCGAATTCGAGTTGCACTTAATTGCTTTTTCGTATTCCGTTTCTTCTTTTCCTGCTTTTTTGCAGAAACTTTCCTGGAACCTGCAGTTCGTTCCTCAACAGATCCAGATTTGCTCCCGGAAAAATAAAACCTGAAAGCAATTTCTCCCGAATTTTTCCAAAAGGTTTCCTTCATTCTAAATTTATAATTATTATTAATGATGATCTTTAATGTTATAATCTTTTTGCGTGAAAACTTGCTGCTGTTTTCCGCATTGCATTAACTCTCTGCTTAATTCTCTGTTCGTTTTCTGTTTAATTTTTAGTTAATTCTGTGGTTAGTTGTTATCCTTTCACAGGATACTTTCATTATATATTTTTTTCAAAGGCGATTTTCGAAAGGTTTTTCAGGCCATACATTGACAATAGATTCCAGAAGGTCCTGTCTATCTACGATTCCTGATACCCTGTCCTTTTCATTTACAATGGTAACTCTTCCGATATCGTAGTGCATAATCATCTCAATTGCGCTCTGAATGGAATCATTTTCTGAAAGCGTATACGTAGGAGTTGACATTATCTTCTCAACTTTTGGGCTATCATCAGGCCTTGTTCGTCTCTCGTCTTCTACTTCAGTGCGCACAGCACCTGATTTGATTATGTCCCTGCGGGTTATCATTCCAATGGGTTCACCTTTCTTTGAAACTACAGGAATGCCCGTATAATCGGTCTCGAGCATATGCGCCCAGACGGTGCCGACTTTGTCCTCTGGTAAGCAGGCTTTGACTTTTTTCGTCATTACGGCCTGCAGTGTTTTAGGAACATTTTTTGGAACTTCAACGTTTCTGAGAATATCCACGTTACTCAGGACTCCAACCACAGTACGATCCGTAGTTGATTTAACAACTGGAACTCTGTTCTGCTTGGACTGTACCATCAGTTTTGCGGCCTTTATAATATCCATATCCGGGGTGACCGTAGGAGACTGGCTTGCATACCCGCCTACTGTGACATTCGAGCGTGTAGAGGTAACCCTCAAGATATCCTGGTCACTCAGCATTCCCACAAGCCTGTTCTCTTCGTCAACAACAACAAGGCTTCGAAGAAGGTAATCGCGCATCAGCTGACGGGCATGAGTCACAAATTCTCCATCTTTGATACTCACAGGCTCATCTGTCATAATCTCACTAACATTCATTGTCTACCTCCTGATAATCTCTTTAAAAAAGGAATCTCTGGAAATTGATATCTAAAGGTCGTAAGTTATTCGTAATCCTCGCCTTCTTCTTGCCGGCAGTTTCCGCACAGGTATCTCCCGTCCACAAATCTAAGATCATATGAAAAGACATTACAGGATTCGCATATGCCCGTTTGAAAATCCTCTGCCTCTGAAATCTCTTCGATTGAAGGGGTGGAAAGGATAGCCTCCCTGTTCATATCAATAAGTTCTTTAAGAATAGTATTAAGCCCCGGTGTTACCATCAGGATGTCAGTGTTCGAAATCACTCCTATTATTCTACCATTTTCTAGGACAGGCAGCCTTTTGATATTTGCCTTTAACAGGATCTCAGAAGCTTCTACTATACTAGTCTCAGGCTCTACGGTTATCAAGGGAGTTGAGAGGATTTCACGTGCCTTTACCTCACCTGGTTTTCTATCAGCTGTAACGATACCCTTTACAAAGTCCCTTTCAGTTATGATTCCCATGGCTTTGCCATTTTCTGTGATAATGATGCTTCCTGCATCACGACTGATCATTTCTCTTGCAATGGCAGGAATATCTGAGTTAATATCCATTACTATGACTGCTTTATTCATCACTTCAGCGACCGAGACCTCTCTTTCAATCTCTCTGCTGTGAATACCAGTACCTATTTCCCTCTCAGCATCTGTGTCCCTTCCAGGTCCATCTGCCATCTACTGCCGTTCCCCCTTTCGTTTCTTAATTTGGCAATTCACAATATAAAATTTACAGATAAAGTCAGATAATTTACACATAAATTCAGATAATTTACAATATAGTAGGGCTTACGCACTTGAGGGCCAAAATCAAGCACGTCAAACACTGTGGATTAACGTCACATTTCAGACAGTTAACGGTCTAATGCTGTTGATTTTTCAGTTCAACTGCGTAAGTCCCATATAGTTTGCAAAATAATATTTGAAATACAATTTATAACACAATTTTCGATTAAAAGCTCTCAGGCATCAAGTTTCCTGTGGAAAACCGTTCAAGATCGCTTTAGTTTTCCCTTCAGTTCAAGCCTTGCAGTCGTTAGCTTTTTAAAGACGATACTCCGGTGAGGCATGTTGTCCCGGATTTATATTTTTTGTCCGCTTCCTCTAAGACGTTTTCCCCATAATTTTCGGACTTTTTTACAGCATTTATATATACGAGTCAATGGTACATAACGATAACGGCACTTGCTTTTTTTGTAGAGAACATAAATTTGCATGAAGTCAAGTGCATTCACTTTAAATCTCCAATTAGCTTGTTTATGGTAATTTCTATATAAAAAATTAATAAAG
>DATMYS010000112.1:0-5491 GCA_035560835.1 Methanosarcina sp. | reverse complement strand
AGTTTAAGAAAAGAGGTTTGGCAATGACAGAGGCGCTTTACTTCCTTGATTGTTACCTGAAAGAATTCGAAGCAACTGTCGAAAAAGTTACAGATGATCGATTTATAGTTCTTGACCGTACCGTCTTTTACCCAGAGAGCGGAGGTCAGCCCAGTGATACCGGAAAGTTAGTTCGTGAATCCGATGGGGCTGGGTTTAACGTCCTGTATGTAGGTAAGTTCAATGGAGATATCAGTCACGAGGTAGATGATGAAAATATTTCTAACGGATTAAAAGCAGGGGACAAAGTAAAAGGATTCATAGACTGGGATCGCCGTTATATGCATATGCGTATGCATACGGCAACTCACGTAATCGCAAACGTAATTGAAAAAGAGGCAGGAGCTCAGATAACCGGAAACCAGCTTGGTCTTGATCAGAGCAGGGTGGATTTCAGCCTTGAGGTCTTTGACAGGAATAAATTTGCCGAACATGAGAAAATTGCCAATGACCTTATAGCCCGGAAAAGTCCTGTTAACCTATATCTTGTAAGCCGCAAAGAAGCAGAAGAACAGCTCTCACGGTTGACCACTCTGGCAAAAGGCTTTTCCGATGAAATAAAAGAAGTTCGCATCGTCGAAATCGAAGGAGTCACGATCGAAGCCTGTGGGGGAACCCATGTTAAAAATACTGAGGAAATAATAGGCATAAAGATCACAAAACTTCAGAATAAAGGGAAGAGCAACAGGAGAATGTACTTTACACTTCTGGATTAAGCATGTGTTCAGGTTCAGGAGTGAAGGTGTAGCAAACACAATTTATATTCGTGAGTTGAGCTCCGATTCTAACCTGAATTTTTTCTTCATTTCTTTTTTTTCTTTTTGTTACATTCCTCATTTTCTTACTTTATATCTTTTGTTACTTTCTTCTTTTTCCTATCTTCCTTTTATTGTTTCTTTATTTTTTGTCCACTTTCTCCTTTTCTCTTTTTCTTCCAGAGGTCAGATCTCAAGAAGTCCTTACTCTATCAGCAGGATGCATTGGGCTGGACTTTGAATTTTTGAGTCTGAATACCATTATCTAATATTGTTTTATAAATTTAAATAAAATTATCAATGGGGGATAAAATTGCTTAAAATAGGATATAAAATTGCACCTGAACAGTTTCCTCCGTCGGATATGCTGCAGCAGGTCATAACTGCTGAAAAGGCAGGTTTTGAAAGTGTTGATGCCAGTGACCATTTCCATCCATGGAGTGAAAGCGGACAGGCCTGTTTTATTTGGAGCTGGCTTGGTGCGGCAGCTGTAAGTACACAGAGCATAGAGCTGGGAACAGGCCTGACCTGCCCCATTTTACGCTATAACCCTGCGGTTATTGCTCAGGCTGCTGCAACCGTATCCTCGCTTGCTGGGGGAAGGACCTATCTTGCAGTTGGAACAGGGGAGGCTTTAAACGAATATTCCATAACTCTAGAATGGCCGGAGTATAACGAACGTCAGATACGGATGATAGAAGCAATAAGACTTATCCGTGAACTATGGACAGGGCAGAAGGTCAGCTTTGATGGGTGTTATTACCAAACAAAGAACGCCAAATTATATACGCTGCCTAAAAACGGTATTCCAATCTATATTTCCTCTCTAGTGCCTGAAAGCGCCTATGTTGCAGGTTACTATGGAGATGGCCTTCTAACCGTAGGAGGAGGATCGGATACGCAGAAATATGAGCAGATTCTTTCCGAGTTTGAAAAGGGATCCAGGGACTCGGGTAAGAGTCCGGAAAACCTGCCAAAGGCGATAGAGCTTTTTGTTGACTATGGGACAGATCCTGAAGTTTCTATTGAGAACTTCATGAAGTACTGGGCTGGGGCACTTATACCTGCCCTTTTCCTGAATAAAATCTACACTCCAGAGATGTCTGCTCAAAATGGGAAAGTTGTGGGTTCGGATACAGTACGAAAACATGCTTGTTTTTCCGAAAATGCTGAAGATCACATTAATTTTATAAAGAATTATGTTGATTTAGGCTTCACACATATTTACTTACATTCAGCAGCCTCAGACCAGATAGCTTTCCTTAAAGCCTATGGAGAAGATATTTTACCGGCGTTAAAAGAGAAGGGATGAATTCCCTTTTCATTTTTTGGTTTTAAATTTTTTGGTTCCAGATTTTTTTTGATTTTTATGTGGGATTTTTTTATAAATGCTGCTTTTGAGGCTTCTTCTCTGGTAACTTTTACAACTTGAAGGCAGAATGCATTTGATTTCGATCACGGGGTGGGTATCGTCAATTTTCAACTTTTTGAGTTCTGTAATTTATTTATACTCTCCTCTCCTAAAGTGTATGTTGATTCAAGGCAATGGATGCTGCATTTATTATAGGGTCAAGATCAAAAGAATATTCTGGAAAACCCTTATTATAATGCTATACTTGAACTTCTTCAAACACTTGCAGTATTTATTGTTATTTGAGGTATGTACATGATCGAAGACATGACGCACGTAATGCTATTCGTCAAAGACTATAACGAAGCGCTTGATTTTTATACGAATAAACTCGGCTTTGTAAAAGTAACAGACGTTAGCCCGGCACCGGGATGGCGCTTTTTGTCCGTTGCCCCAAAAGGACAGGGTACGGAAATAGTTCTCCATGTGCCCAACGCTGCAATGCAGGGCGAGACCGAAGCAAAGCGGGAGACCGAACTAATAGGTAAAACCCCAGCCCTGATGTTTAAAGTCGATGATTGCAAGAAAACGTGCGATGAGCTAAGATCAAAGGGTGTAATAATCGTCGAGGAGCCGGGAAAGGCGCCTTATGGTATCCAGGCGCTCATAGTGGACCTGTATGGAAACCCTTTGTGGCTGATAGAGCATCCCAAGTGAAAAAAAATCGTACAATAAATTAAGCTGTTTTTGTTTTTTTGCTTCCGTGTTGCACCAGGGTAATGCACTTGTTATCGCACTTGAGTTGATTTCACAAGCCTCCACAGGTGTTTTTCCTCAAGAACTTCATTGACGCTTTGTGTAATTGTGGTTGACTTGTGACTTTGAGCTTAATGCTTATCAAAAACATCTTTGTTAGTTTAAACTTACTGAGCTTTTTGATTCTCTTCAGAATCCAAAGTGTTATTTCCGGGATCCATGCAGATTACAAGATACCGTCCGCTGAGGATAAGCCTATTTAATTCATTATTTTCTGATCTGCAGTATTAATCTTGTACCGATTTAGCATGAAAGTACATGAGGATATCTCTCTCTTATGTGCTCCCTACATCATCTTTTTCCATAATTGCAATTATTCCACTAATTATTTTGATACGTTCATCAACTGAGAATATCTCAGTCTCAACAATCTTCCTCTTTTGAATCTCTCCCTTTTGATATCCAGATTTATCTTCGTACATCTCGTCATTTGTAATAAGATGCCAAATAATTGTGGCTATTTTCCTTGCTAGGGCAATAATTGCTTTTGCATGTCCAATAGAATTCTTTTTTCGGTTATAAAATTCTTTTAACTTACTATTCTTCTTTCTTGCTGCTGCATTAGCAATCTGTGTTAGAATCCACCTAGCTACTTTTGAGCCTCTCTTTGTGATCCTACCGTTATGGTATTTATCTGCTGATTGATATACATTAGGAACTATTCCAAGCCAAGAAGCAAGCTTATCTCCAGAAGAAAAATCTTTGAAATCGCCAATTTCAGCAAGTAAAACTGCCGCACCAAGTTCTCCAATGCCTGGAACTGACATTAAAATGTCCATTTCATGGCTAAAGTTACTATAGGCATAATTGAAAATTTCTTTTTCCAAAGCTTCGATTTCATCATCAAGACTCTTTATGAGTTGAAGACAGATCTGAAGCCGATAAACAGAACTTTGAGAGATTTCTCTATCCAGAATCTCTTTTATCTGATTATGTTTTTTACGAATAGTTGGAGAAAGATTCCCCAGAATTTGGTTGACATCCTTACCTGAAGAGATTCCGGATAGAATTATTCTGCCATTCTTACCAAAAATATCTGTCAACACACCTTTTAGATGCAACATTTCAGATGCAAGAATAGAGTGAGCTTCATTTTTTATATCTGTTCTTTTTTCCACAAGTGTTAACCGAAGTCGAACGTATGAACGGAATTCCCTCTGAGTTTTCACAAAAACTCTTGATGGCTGAATCATTTTATTCAATGCAAGTTGAGCAATGAATTCTGAATCAAGCTTATCTGTCTTTTTATGTGTAAATGCTTTCATGTCTCGTGCATTTCCAACAATAACAGGTAGATATTTTATTAAGGAATCATAAATAGGAACCCAAAAATCACTGGTTGATTCACAAGCAACGACATCACATTGCTCTGATATTACCCAATTTTTAAGGTTTAAAATTCCATCTACATCTCTTGAAAAACGTTGTTGCCTCTTTTCGCCAGATCTACTAAGAATAGTAGCAATTGAAAAACGCTTATGAATATCCAAACCGCAAGCTTTGTTTATTATCTCTACCAATCAAAATCACCAAATTTATTTGGGCAGTGGAATTGCCTAAAAGGACAATTTAGCATTCGTGATCAAGGTCACAGTTGAGCCTTCGATGGCAATTCACTGATTAGTTTTCTGACGGTTTTGAAAAACCAAAAATCGGACAACCTTACTGCCCAAAATAAAGATATGGAATCAATGTCCAAAAAAGGAAGGGAAAAAGTACTTTCATTGGTTGTGCATGTTATTCAAAGAATATCATGTGCGTTTTCTGTAAAAATTGACTTTGAATTTACAGTAAATTCGCGACACTGCCATTAAACATTTATTCAGACAATTTCTGCAATCTTCCTTTCAGAGGCTTTTAACACTTCTCTTGCCCTTTCTTCGGTAAGCCCGGCTCCTATCGCGATTTTCAAGGCAGTTTCATCGGTGATAAGATTTTCAGGGGCATGCGTGTCGGTATTTACCAGAAGCGTTGCACCTATCTCAAGAGCAAGCCTGGCGACATGGCCGTTGGTCCGGTTGTGCCCGTTTCTGACTGTGATTTCAAGGCAGACATTGTTCTCTTTAGCCTTCTCAACATCTTCCTCGGAAATCAGGCCCGGATGAGCCAGGATGTCCACGTATTCGCAGGCAACCGATTCTGCATTTGTTCCGGGGGCAACTGGCTCGGAGATCGTTTCCCCGTGCACGACCACGATTTCCGCACCCAGATCTTTTGCTTTCTTTGCGAGAGGAGCAATTTTTCTGGGGGGCACATGTGTCAGTTCAACCCCAGCTAGAACGCGGATATCCAATTCTTCTTCCAGGTATTTTGCTTTCTTGGCAACTTCGATAAGCTGTTCGAGATTGGTGTAATCGGCATGGTCGGTAAGTGCAATAGCCTTATAGCCGTGAATCACCGCCCTCCGGACAAGTTCGCTGGGGATAAGTTCCCCGTCACTGAAAATTGTGTGAGTGTGAAGATCAATCAACCGGATCACCGTGTTTGAAAGTAGTTTTCAAAATCGGGCTAAACTTTTATTGATTTATAC
>DATMYS010000111.1:0-24663 GCA_035560835.1 Methanosarcina sp. | reverse complement strand
ATAGAAAACCTCATTTTGTAAATATTTTTATTCCACGGCTGTCTAACAACTTTAACTGAGTTTTTACCTGAATGTACAAGTGTACAGAAAATTTCTACAAAGCCCAATAGCTAGTTGTTAATATATGATAGCTACTTATCAATTCCTCCTAGCAGCTACTAGTAATAGTTTATATAATTCATAAATTCTAAAATTATCACATTCTTTCCCAGTTTGTTAGAATTACGCTACAATTACACTAAAATTGCAATCATTGTATCCCACCCTTTTATGGGGTGTCCATCTGCCGGACGCCTCAAAACGTTATACTCTCCCGGAGGATCTGAAATGTATGGAATAGCACTTGATCTGGGTACCAGCGGTTTTAGAGCCCAGCTTATTGATCTTAAAACGAAGAAAACCTTGAAGACAGTTATAACCATGGGCCATCCCCTTCCTGGGGGAAATGTTATGGACCACCTGGACTTCGCAATTACAACAGGTGAGGATGTGGCTCATGCGGTAATTCTCGAAACCATCAGGAGGATGTTCCTGCGGTTTGATATTGACCTTTCCATAGTGGAAAGGCTGGCAGTATGTGGAAACCCTATCCAGCTTTCCCTTTTCCAGAATACTGAAATAAGGGATCTTGCCTATGCAGGAGAAAACAAGCAGAAGATGCTTGGAGTCCAGAATGTAAAAAGAGACGCTCGTGTGTTTCCTGCATCCGAAATTTTCGAGGAAAATGACTTGCCCAACTGTGAAGTTATCGTACCCCCTGCAATCAAGCACGAGATTGGATCTGATGCGCTGGCCATGATGCTTGAAACCGATTTCCTTATCCAGCCCGAATATTCACTTGTTACGGACTACGGGACAAATGCCGAGATGGCTCTGAAAATCGGGAACCGAATTATCACTGCAAGCGCGGCAGCAGGGCCTGCTATTGAAGGGCAGGGTATAAGTTCAGGCATGCTCGCAAGCCCGGGCGCGATTTGTGATGTAAAACCTGAAGGGCAGTACTGGAAAATTATGGTCCTCGACAGGGAAATGGAAAAACAGAATGCTTACCTTATAGATCCGGTTACAGGGGAGATAAAGGAATCCTACGGGTGCGAGGCTGTCGGCATCACAGGCACAGGCGTTATCTCGGCTTTCGCCCTTGCACTGAGAAGCGGGCTGATTGAAAAATCTCCTAAACTTCCGAACGGAAAGCTGATTCTGGGCCCTGGGATTGAGATCACTGAGAAGGACGTCGAAGAAGCCGGAAAAGCTATAGGGGCAATCAGGGCTGCTCACATGACCCTGATCGTTGAATCCGGAATTAAGTACGAAGACCTGGAGTACGCATATATGTCAGGAGCCTCTGGAGCCTATGTGGATGCTGATGATGCCCGCAGGCTCGGAGCCGCACCGGGGTATGCAAAAAAAATTGTTCAGTTTGGAAATACTTCGCTTGCTCTTGCCCGGGAACTTGTGCTGGAAAAATCCAGGCTGGATGACGTAATTTCTATTGCAAAGAAAATTACTGCCGACCACCTCATGATGGCGACCAGCGAGACTTTCAATAATTTCTACCTCTGCGAGCTTTCCTACTGGACCCAGGGCATGCCCCTTGAGACTTACGACCAGATGCTTGAACTCTACGGCCTGCCTCCCCTCCCGAAAATTCTTGAACACGTAACCATTGAAAAGCGAGTCAGCAAAGATATAGAACAAGTAGGACCAGGCGGGCTTGCCATCCTCAAAGAAATAGGTATAATTCTAGAAGTCCCGGTGGAAAAGTGCGTCTACTGCAAAAAATGCGTAAAAGAATGCCCCGAAGCTGCTCTTGAAATCATAGAAAGAGACGGCCAGAGAATCGCGAAATACGACAGCCAGAAATGCCTTGGAACAAGCTGCCGCCGCTGTGCCGCTATCTGCCCTGAAGACGCCATCGATATAACGAAACTGAAAATCACAGCGAAATAACTATGGTGGGAATCTAGTTCCCACTAATTTTTCTTACTTTTCACCTTCTCTTCACTTGACGCAACCATTGAGCCGCAACCGTTTACCCTAAACCGTTGCGCCGGTTTATCACGCCTATAGGGTTTGTGGATAAGATTTTCTCAAACCCTAACGTTGCCAGGGTTTTTCGGTCAAGCCTTTTTTCAAAAGGGTTGCAGGTAAATCAGCCTCTTTCAGCAAATTGAAACACAACTTCTCTTGCCTATAATTCAGCCCTCTTGAGCAAAGCGTAGCGTAGCGAAAAAGGCCCCGTCCTCCCGAGACGGAACTCAGGCAATAACTTTATAAATAAGAACCTTTTTTCCTTAAATTTTCACCAACAAACATATATATTAAACAATATTATTTTATATTACTAATTGAGATCACCATACAGGAAGCAAAACGCTTTGATCAATCTATTTTGCCTAGGAGGAAACCTGATCATGTAGATCGAATGGACTCTAAATCCGTTCAGCCGGGTTAGATTCCCGGGGTTTCCGCCATATTTCTGAATCCCGGAATGGAAATACAATAACATTAATAACATTCCGCCGAAATTTTTTATAAGAGCTGGAGACTTTTTCCAGACTATATAAATTATTTCTTTTGCGTGGATTGCTTTTACTTTCCGGGTAGCTGTTAGCAAATTGCTGACTCCGTGCTTATATTCAGTAAGCCGGGATTTTGAAATACTATTTCTTGGAAATCATCCGGGCTTTTAATTCACCAGGGGTGACACTATGGATAAAAAACCATTAGATGTTCTAATATCTGCGACCGGGCTCTGGATGTCCAGGACTGGCACACTCCATAAAATCAAGCACCATGAGGTCTCAAGAAGGAAAATATATATTGAAATGGCGTGCGGGGACCATCTTGTTGTGAATAATTCCAGGAGTTGTAGAACAGCCAGGGCATTCAGGCATCACAAATACAGGAAAACGTGTAAGTACTGTAAGGTTTCGGACGAGGATATCACTAATTTTCTCACAAAATCGAGCGAGAGCAAAACCAGTGTGAAAGTTAAGGTAGTTTCTGCTCCGAAGGTCAAAAAAGCCATGCCGAAATCAGTCTCAAGGGCACCAAAAGCTTTGGAAAATCCTGTGTATGCACAGGAATCGACGAGCACATCAGGGTCGGTACCCACACCTGCAAAATCAGCTCCAAATTCGTCTGTTCCTGCACCAGCACCTGTTCCTGCACTTACCCGAAGCCAGCTTGATAGGGTTGAGGTTCTCTTAAGTCCAGAGGATAAAATTTCTCTGAATGCGACAAAGCCTTTTAGGGAACTTGAGTCCGAACTGGTGACAAGAAGAAAAAACGATTTTCAGCGGATTTATGTCGATGACAGGGAAAACTATCTCGGAAAACTCGAACGTGATATTACAAAATTTTTCGTGGATCGGGGTTTTCTGGAGATCAAGTCTCCTATCCTTATTCCGGCAGAGTATGTCGAGAGAATGGGCATTAACAGTGATACTGAACTTTCAAAACAGGTCTTCAGGGTAGGTGAAAACCTCTGCTTGAGGCCAATGCTTGCCCCAACTCTTTACAACTATCTGCGAAAACTCGATAGGATTTTGTCAGATCCGATAAAGATTTTTGAAATCGGGCCCTGCTACCGGAAAGAATCTGACGGCAAAGAGCACCTGGAAGAATTTACCATGGTGAATTTCTGTCAGATGGGTTCAGGTTGTACAAGGGAAAATCTTGAAGCCCTCATCAAAGAGTTTCTAGACTATCTGGAAATCGACTTCGAAATCGTAGGAGATTCCTGTATGGTCTATGGGGATACTCTTGATATAATGCATGGGGATCTGGAACTTTCTTCGGCGGTCGTCGGGCCAGTTCCTCTTGATCGAGAATGGGGCATTGACAAACCCTGGATCGGCGCTGGTTTCGGGCTTGAGCGCTTGCTCAAGGTTATGCACGGCTTTAAAAATATCAAGAGAGCGTCAAGGTCTGAATCTTACTATAACGGGATTTCAACCAGCCTGTAAGTTCGAATGTCCGTTTTAAGTAACTGAATACCGCTAAAAACAGATTGAAGATATTAGAACACTACATTGAATTGCAAAAAATATAATTGCAATACTGAATGGCAGAAAAGAATTGCGATACTTGATGGCAAAAAGAAGAATAGAAGGCAAAAAGAGGAATGGCAACTTTGAATGGCAAAAAGTAAAATGGCAATATCAATGGCAATGTTGATGGCAAAAAGTAAAGTGGCAACTTTGAATGGCAAAAAATATAATGGTCATATTAAATCAAAAAACGGGACGGTAAAAACTCAACATGGCAAAATAGGCTAAATGGCAAGATTTAATTGGTAATCGGCCCCGGCAGGGTCGATAAACATCTGAATAATCTATGAGAGGGTGAAATTTTGATCCAAAAAATGGCACTTGACGAATTTGACAGTTTAGGAGAAATGATCATTGAAGGGTATCAATTAACTGATAACGACCTGAGGGCTCTTCTTTCCCTTGAATCCAAAGAAGATCTGGAAAGACTTTATTCTGCAGCGCGAAAAGTAAGAGATCATTATTTTGGCAACAGGGTATTTCTTAATTGTTTCATCTACTTTTCCACCTACTGTAAAAATCAATGCTCCTTTTGCTACTATAACTGTCGAAACGCGATCAATCGCTATCGACTGACCACGGAAGAGATTAAAGAAACCTGCAAAACGCTGAAAGGAACGGGCTTTCATATGGTTGACCTGACCATGGGAGAAGACCCCTATTACTATGAAGACCCGGACCGTTTCGTTGATCTTGTCCAGATGGTGAAGCAGGAACTTGGGCTCCCCATAATGATTTCTCCAGGTTTGATGGATAATGCTACTCTTCTCAAAGCCAGGGAAAAAGGAGCAAACTTCCTGGCCCTTTACCAGGAAACATATGACACTGAACTCTACCGGAAACTCAGAGTTGGGCAGTCATTCAATGGGCGTGTCAATGCACGCCGTTTTGCTAAAACGCAAGGATACTGTGTAGAAGATGGAATCCTCACAGGTGTTGGAAACGATATCGAGTCTACTATTCTGTCCTTAAGGGGAATGAGCTCCAGTGATCCTGATATGGTCAGGGTTATGACCTTCCTGCCCCAGGAAGGAACCCCACTTGAAGGTTTCAGAGACAAATCAAATCTCTCGGAACTGAAAATCATCTCGGTTCTCAGGTTAATGTTTCCTAAACGCCTCATCCCAGCTTCCCTTGATCTGGAAGGCATTGACGGTATGGTTCACCGCTTAAACGCAGGGGCAAATATTGTTACTTCGATTCTTCCTCCCGATTCCCAACTGGAAGGCGTTGCAAACTATGACCGTGGCCTTAATGAACGAGACAGGGACATAAAAAGTGTGATTCAACGGCTTGAAACCATGGGCATGGAACCCGCCAGGCAGGCTGATTTTGAGGTAGTCCTGGGGTGCTAGCTTGAAAACGATCTGTCTTGTAGGCGGGAAACTCCAGGGCTTCGAAGCTGCATATCTGTCTAAAAAAGCCGGAATGAAAGTAGTTCTGGTAGATAAAGATCCACAGGCTCTTATCCGGAACTACGTGGACGAATTTCATTGTTTTGACGTGATAAAAGAACCTGAAAAACTCCTTGAGCTCTCGAGAAACGTCGCTGCTGTACTTCCTGTAAACGAAAACTTCGCCTGCATTGAATTTCTGAGTTCCATAAAAGAAAATTTCTCCTGCCCGGTACTTTTTGATTTTGAAGCTTACCGGGTGAGCAGGGACAAGAAAAGCTCAAAAGATTATTTTAAATCCATAGGAGTCCCGACTCCGCGAGACCGGCCTTCAGAACCACCTTATTTCGTAAAACCTCCATGCGAAAGCAGCAGTGTGGGAGCCAGGATCATTTACGACCACGAAGAGCTTGAAGCCCTTGGATCTGATATGCTGGTTGAGGAATATGTGGAAGGTGAAGTTGTTTCTCTCGAGGTTGTAGGGGATGGAAATAATTTTGCCGTGGTAAAAGAAACCCTGGTCCATATAGACGAAACTTATGACTGCCACATGGTAACTCCGCTTCCTGCTAATCCTTTCTTCAGGCAGATCTCCCATGCTCTTGCAGCAAATCTTTCCTTGAAAGGGATTATGGATGTGGAAGCAATCTCCGGCCCAAAAGGGCTCAAGGTAATCGAGATCGATGCCCGTTTCCCAAGCCAGACCCCGACAGCCGTTTACTATTCTTCAGGGATCAACCTGATAGAACTCCTGTTCCGTGCTTTTACTGACGGTATTGAGGAAATCAAGGCTCTTCCTGAAAACAAATATTGCATTTATGAACATCTCATGCTCGGAGAAAACGGGATTCTTGTTCCTGTGGGAGAACAGGTACTTTCAATGGGCAGTGATTATGGGAAATTCTATGAGGAACCTGGCATTGAGATTTTACTTTGCAAAGGAGAGGACCCCGTATTTACTCTGATTTTCTGGGGTAAAGACAGGGAAGAAGCCGAGGCAAAAAAATGCAAGGGACTTTCGGTTCTGAAGGAGCGTTTTGGAGCGGCGGTATAAAGAAATATTATAGGGTTGGAAAGGGACTAAAAAGGATTTAAGGAACTCAGATTTAAGGACATTAACATTTATAAAATCCAGATTTAAAGAATCTAATATTTAAATTCCCCCAAACAGGAAATGGCGATAAAGATGGCACTCTTAACCCCAAAAGATTTGGTAGATATTAATAGGCAACTTCAGGAAGCCGATTCTGTTGTGCGAAGAGTAACAGGGCTTGACATAAAAGGCGTCTGCAAAGCCCTCTACGGTACTTCTCCTGGCTCCGAAAAAGTAGGCATCGTGCCTGTAACTTCAGGGAACGGGATAATAGGAAACTTCTCGGCGTCCCTGCATGCAATTACGCAGTATTTCGGATTTAACAGTTTTGTTACGGATATGCCTGATGTTAGTGGCTATTACGAAGCTGTGCGGAACGGAGCTGAGATTATCCTCATGGCAGACGACCACACCTTTCTCGCGCATAACCTCAAAAATGGAAAAATAGCCAACAACCAGCCCTGCACAGGCATTATTTATGCTGAAATTGCTTCCAGGTACCTTAAAGCGGACTCAAAGGACGTACTTGTTGTGGGGCTCGGGAAGGTAGGTTTTCCAGGAGCAGCGCATTTTGTGCAAAAAGGCTTCAGGGTTTACGGGTATGATCCTGATGAAACCCTCCTTAAGAGAACAGTTTCAAGCCTCGGGATCATTCCTTTCGACCTCGAAAATCCAAAAAAATTCTCCATTATTTTCGAGGCGACTCCATGCGCAAATACGGTTCCTGACTCCGTACTATCGGAGAATTGTGTTCTTTCCACTCCAGGAATCCCCTGCGCAATTTCTGAAGAGCTTCGAAAGAAATACGATGTGCAACTTGTAACTGAGCCACTGGGAATAGGAACGGTATCAATGCTGTATTCTGTGCTCTAAAGCCCGAGTTCTGCTTCCCGAGTCCCGTCTCGGGAGGACGGGGCCCTTTTCGCTACGCTCAAGAGGGCTAATTTATAACAAAGATACTTAGCTGAGCTAAGTACCCACCGCGAAATAATCTAATCCCATTTTTACATTGTACTTTGTCATTTTCATAAGTGGTTCCATCGATTTTGCTCCAAAATAATAATGTGTTACTTAGGTTATTTCGTTACGAGCCTTAAAAGGGTTGAGTTATGGTTAAGTAAGAGTGGCTTTCAACTCGATCAGGAAGGCTGATTTATAAAATCGTAGCCTTTTTGTCTCGGCAATGATTATTTATATAGCAGACTGAAGCTTCAAATTCTTCTTTAAAGGAAGCCGTTCAAAGCCTTTTACCAGTAAGTAATCTCCGAACATCTATCTCATATTAATCGGATTAGGACTTACGCACTTGAGATTCAAAATCAAGCACAATAGACATTGTAGTTAATTATGATTTTTAAACGGTTAAAGGTTTAACGCTGTCGATTTCTCGTTTCAACCGCGTAAGTCCTATCGGATATTCCGATCTTTGATTAAGTGATTAATTATTTAAATCATCACTTACTTGCATATAAGTAACTGTTGTACTAATAGATAAATTTCGAAAATGAAATTTCAATTGTCTAAGTAATCTGAAATAAAATATTAGAATTATACGAAAGCCTTTATTCGCTGCTGTGTTTTAACTGGGTAACAGCTACTATGTCCTTTTTGTTCCTAAGAAGGATACTAAATAATGATCTGAGGTGAGCATATTAATTCCTGTGAACTACTTTTTTTATTAAAGAAAGAAGCTGATAATATCTCTCCTGAGTATTTGACGAAGGCAAACACATATGAAATGAGACATATTAAGGACCCCCCAGGAAGCGTCCAATATATAATCCAGTTTATTGCCAAATATAATACGGAAATATTTTCCGAACTCAAAAACCGGAATTGCATAGATATACGCGAGGATATTGATCCAGACAAGCTTGAGGACTTTACTCTACGAATAAATCAATACATGGATGAAAATGCACCCGATCAAACAGACTTGAAAAAGTATATCCGAATTATATCTACGTATTTGGCTTTTATAGCAAAGAAGCCATTACATCCTCCAGGAATGGTCATTAACGATAACAAGAAGATTTTTAGAAAAGGCAACAATTATTTTTGCCCAGTAAAAAGCAAGTATATGTCAGAGGCTATGTCTTTGTGTAAGTATTGTGTTTGCAGGGCGATTGATTAAATTTAAGTGAACATCTTCTGCTCTATCTAAAGCTATTAAACCGGAACTCTGAACATTACTAATTCGTTTAAACCCTTATACCATTGTTTTTGACTCTAAGCATTTTGGATACTTCTTCGAAAACAAGATTTATTTTATTTTTTTTAACCGTACTTACTTATATGTAAGTAAGTATATTGTTGTATAAAGGAGAAATCTTGAAAATGAAATTTCAATTATTCAAATAATCTAAGCCAAAGTCTCAAAGCCTGCTTTGAGCACTGAACCCCCAGGAGGAATATTAAATTGAGTAATATCAATTTATCAATAAGTGTCAAGAACAAAGCTCTGGAATTAGGATATGATTTGTGTGGAATTACAAGTGTAGATTTGATGGAAGAATATGCATCACAGCTTGATGAGAGAATAAGGAGTTTTCCTGAATCGCGTGAATTATATGAAGGCCTCTATCCTATGGCTTTTCCAAAAAAAAATGTAGAATGGGCTAAATCAGTTGTCGTTTGTGTAAGGAGATATGGGAAATACAGTATTCCCGAAGGGCTTGATGAATATATAGGAAAGGCTTATCTGGTTGACGGAAGACTTAAGCACTCAAAAGAATACTCTATAAAAAATGAATTTGAGACTTATCTGAATGCTTTAGGGCTTAAAACTGCTTATTCTATTGTCCCTGCTCGTTTGGCAGCAGTTAGTGCTGGTCTGGGACGTTTCGGTAGAAATAACTTCTTTTACACAGAGAAGTATGGATCATGGGTCTTTATCGACACATGGGTGATTGACTCTGAAATGGAATACGATGAGCCTACAAATTCATTAAATTGTCCTGAAGGCTGTAACAAATGTATCGACTCCTGTCCCACTGGAGCTTTAAACAAGCCTTTATCAATGAATAGAGGAAAGTGCATTGCTCAACTTACTAATGGAATAGACTTGCAGACTGAGGAATTAAGAACAAAAATGGGAACCTGGATATATGGGTGTGATGTCTGTCAGAACGTATGTCCAAAGAATAAGAACAGATGGGAAGAAAAAGAAGATTTTGCTGGTCTTTCTGATGTAACACAATATCTCTCACTCGAAAGTATATGGAAAATGGACGAAAAAACTTTCCTTGAAATAGTTCAGCCCAGGTTCTGGTATATCGGGCAGGATGGCTTATGGATATGGAAATGTAATGCTTTGAGAGCCATGGCCAATAGTGAAGATAAGAAATATCATAAATATATCAAAGAAGCTGTGAAAGACCCTGACCACAATATTCGGAATATGGCACTTTGGGCTTGCCAAAAACTTGGTATTTAATTTATGGAATGCAAACAACATCTTTCATCTAATAATCTAAGAACTAAGTTTATATGAATGAGCACTATTCAATTAACTCATTAATGAGTACAAGTGTTGTTATGAAGGATATAAACCAGACTAATCAACAAATACTCTATTATGCAAGGAATTTTTTGCAATGTAGAGGTTATAATGGATTTAGTTACAAAGATATTTCTCGGAAATTGGGAATAAAGAATGCAGCAATTCATAATTACTATCCCAAAAAAGAAGATCTTGTTGCAGCCTTGCTCGAAGACAGCAGAAAGAATTTAGCTGCAAATATTGCTCAAATAGTGGAATCTGGGGGCTCAGCCCGTGATCAGCTTCAATACTACTTTGATTACGCATTGAAGGAGTTTGATGAAGGCAAAAGTATCTGTCCTCCAGGTTCTGTGATTCTCAATTTTGAGGAACTCCCGCAGAAGGTACAAAAGCAAAATCTGTTACTACTGGATGAAATATTATCCTGGATTTCCAGAGTTCTTAAAGCCGGTTTGGAACAAGGAGAATTTAGTTTTTCTGATCCTGTAGAGGCACGTGCAGAGTTAGTAGTCGAGACCTTAATGGGTGCCAGGCAACTATCCAGCATTAAAGGGAGGAAAACACTCGTTAGATCAATTTCTCTAATTAAATCCGACCTTGGGTGGAAGGATTGATTTTTTTTCCCTAACCATTACTTACTTATATGTAAGTAAGTATATTATCTTAATATAATCAATCTATTATTCGAAAAAAATTAGGTTTTCTGGCATAACATCTGAGGAGGACGTCTCAATGCCCACTATGAGTATTATTTCATGCAAGATAATGCAGGACGAAATCATCTGGATTCTTGAAAAAGACTCTTCCATTGATGAGATCATTGTAGTTGACAATGGAAATATCCGGGAATTAGTAGAAAAACTGGATAAAGTAAACCTTCAGTACAAAATACTCTCCCTTGAAGATATTTCCTCACTTCCCGAAATCAAAAGCGAATGCAAGAAATATACGGTTCTGATACATCTGATGGAACTGGGTCTTCATAGAAGTCCTAAAGAGTTGAAAATTAAGGTATATGAGACTATAAAGACTCTTGCTCCTTTTTCTTCGGGGATTTTGCTCTTTTATGGTTTATGTGGGAATGTACTGGGAGACGTTGAAAAAGATTTTGAACGTAGTTCAATCTCGTGTCCGATCCGCATTCTTAAAGACAAAGAACACAGAATTGTAGATGACTGTATTGGGGCTACTGTGGGAGGATTCAAGAACTATCTAAGGATACTCAAAAGTGTTAGTGATGCTGGAACATACCTCTTTACTCCCATGTACAGCAAGGGTTGGAGGGAACTACTTGACCTGGACAAGATAAATAAGGATCCTGCTAAAGCATTGAAATTAATGAAAAAGACCCATGAAATGATCGGTTACAAAAGGGTTGCTAAGATTAATACCGGTCTTGAATACACCGAAAATTTCGACGGTTCTATTAGGGAATTTGCAGAGCTGTTTGATTTTGAAATCCTGGAATTCTATGATGGTAACCAGGAAATTTTTGAGAATTGTTATAACGAACTCAAAGTGGAAATTTAGGGAAAATCAAAAGGTTGAAAAATTTCTATTTATAAATGAATGGTGAGCCAATGCCTGTACTTAGTATAATTGCCTGTGAAATGCTTGAAGACGAACTTGTATATGTCCTCTCAAAAGACCATGAATTAAATCAATTGATCGTAGTTGAAAGCAGGCAAAGTTTCAGTTTTGTCCGAAAGCTTAAATCCAGAAATTGTCATCCCAGGCTTTTTCCTTTGGACAGAGTACCTACTTTTTTAAAAGAGGCAAATAACTCTGTATCCGTCAACCCTCTAAGACTTTTATTGAAATTACCGCTTTTTAATAAAATACCTCATAATATAAGAAGAAAGAAAGAAAGGAACAAAGAACAGACTGTTGTAGTTGTGAATACTTTGAAGCTTGGCCTGCATGCAGACTGTCAACTCTTAAGATCTGAAATCTACCAGAATATTAGGAAAATGGCAGCTTTTTCAGATGGCATTCTTGTTTTTTATGGAAACTGTGGGCACTCTCTGAAGAACACGGAAGCTGATTTTAAAGATCTCCATTGTTCTCTTTATTTTCTCAAAGATGAAAAAGGAGCTATTGTGGATGACTGTATCAGCGTAGCTCTTGGGGGCAACGATACTTATGCTGAAGTTATGCAAAGCGGGAACGGTATAGGTATGATATACCTGACCCCTATGTGGGCCTCCAGCTGGAAACAAATGAGAATGGAATCTAACGACACTTCTGACTTCAATGAAAACTTCTTAAGAAAATATTACCGAAAGGTTGTAAAAATCAGTAATGAAATTTCTATAGGAAGCGAATTCGATAAAGATGTCTTAAATTATGCCCGGACTTTTAGTATGAGTATTGCTGAAATGGAAGGCAGTATGGAAATAGCAAGTAAGTCCTATCTGAATGCCAAAAGCGATGTATGCAAAAAAACGGTATCAGATTATAAAACCGTTGAGCGAGTGAGCTGAAAATAAAAAAGAAAAAACAAAATAGACAACGAAGACAAATTTTCCTCTTTTCAAGTCTTTTTATAAATCCCCAGAGTACTTAGAGTCAATGCAGTAGCGTTTATATCATTGTCCTTATTTCCCCAGGCTCCATTTTCGCGGACATTTTCAAAGAGCCAGCGGACTGAAGCTTCAACCTTATCTTTAAAACCTGCAAGAAGCAGGGCCTGAATTGCTAGGTTGCTTGTGGAAATATGTGCCCAGCCGCCGTCCGGCACTCTTTTTGAAAGGATCCATCTGGCTTTTTCCTGGATAAAAGTTTCAAAGGTTCTGGTTTTTGCCAGATTATCCTGCTTTTTGAGAGCTGTAATTATAAGGGATGTAGTGCCGACCTGTTCCCAAGCAGGGCAATAGCTTTCGGATAGCCAGTAACACCCGTCTTTGTCTTGAGTTCCCATGTCTGCAAGCGCTGCAAGGGCATAGGCTGTATCGTAAACATCTCTGTTCCATGAATTTTCTTTTTTTCTGGCAAGCAGCCATCTTGCTGAAGCCATGAATATGATTCCTTCTGTTGAAAGAGCTGAGCAGGCCCTTGCAGTGTCCCTGATTGAAGAGTTCCAGGATCCATCGTTATCCTGTTCAAGAATCAGGCGGGTTATGTAAGGGTTCGGAAGTGCCCAGTGGGCATGTGCAGATAAGGTACTTGAAAGTTCCTTTACGGACTGAATTTGCTGGGCGGAGAGCCATTCAAAACTTTTTTTCACAATATCGAGTTCCAGGTTGCTTGACATTTTGTTGTGCTTTTCAGATTCCATATATTAAAACCTGACCGAACACCTTACTGAAAGGGTGCCTTCTTCTGTAATTTCTTGTTTAATAGCTTCCTTGATGGCTTTTTTAACATCTTTTCCCTAAATCTGGGTTTTATTTTTTTCATTTTTCTAGGACAGGTTATCTGGGAGGAAGCCTTTTTGCCAGCTCCTGGTCAACTGAGGGAATTACATATTCGTTTTTATCGACACCTCTCAGTTTGGCAATTATTTCATTGTCGTTTTCTTCCTCTTCGACCTGCTCTTCAACATACCACTGCAGGAAAGAAGCTGTAGTTTCATCTTTTTCAGCATTGGCAAGCTCTACCAGTTCATTAATCGAGCGGGTGATGAACTGTTCGTGCTTCAGGGTCTGCTGGAACATTTCCATAGCTGTCCCGAATTCCATAGGCGGCTCTTTGATCTCCTTGAGCTTAACCCTCCCACTCTGGTTGTTTATGTAATCAAAAAGCTTCATCGCATGAATATTTTCTTCTTCGACCTGGACTCTAAACCAGTGGGCAAATCCCGGAAGCCCAACTGCCGAACTATATGCTGACATAGCTAGGTACAGATAAGACGAGTACATTTCTTTATTGATTTGTTCATTCAGTGCTTCTTCCATCTTTTCACTCAGCATTGATCTCCCCTCCTATTCCTGAGTATACCCTGAGAATTCGTTCTTCAATTCTCCTTTTTGAAGCCAATATGCATACCATCATGCCTTTTTGGTCAAGCTTTTTTTCAAAAAGGTTGTTTTGAAGCCAGTGTGCATACCATCATGCCTTTTTGGTCAAAACCGTTGCGCCGGTTTATCACGCCGACCACACCGTTTCGCTGGAGTTTTCGATCAAACCTTTTCTCAAAAGGTTTGCGCTCAAGCTTTTTCGATTTTAAATTCCGGCTTTTCACTGCGTTTCTTCAGATACAACATTTGCTGGGACTTTTTCATTCTTTTGACCGCAAGTGACGAAACTTTCAGGTTTAAACCTCTCACGTACGACAAGTACCGGGATTTTTGAATTCCTCACAACTTTTTCGGATACGCTTCCAAGCATGAAACGTTCAACCCCGCTTTTTCCAGTAGAGCCTATGACAATCATGTCAACTTTCTGATCCTCAGCAAAATCCAGGATTTTTTCAGCAGCATTTCCTTTAAGCAATATGGGTGTAGCTTCTACTCCGGCAGCTTTTGCATTTTCTTCTATGCAGCAGATTGCATCGCGGCCAATTCTCTCAAATTGCTCATAGGCGTTTTTTACCCACGATTCATCCATCAGAACTGAGTCTAAAAAGCTTATATCGATGACGTATACGGCATAGACCTTTGCCCCACTGCACCTGGCAATTTCTATCCCGAAATCCACTACGTTTTCAGCGGCTTTTGAGCCGTCAGTAGCGATTAGAATTCGTCTTTGCGGTTTGGATTTAAGTTCATTGCTCTCCTCCATATTTACTCTCCTCCGTACTTACTATCTTCTTATACTTACTCCCCTTAGATTCTGGACCTATTATTGAATCTATTATTGAGCCAATGCCGGAATATCTTATTGTTTATTAATTTAGATTTTTATAATTGCTTTCCTGATCGGAAACTTAATTACTCAAAATATAAGCTCCAAAGATAAGCTTCAAAATAAGAAATTTTGAATTCTAGGATTGGCTCGCTAAATACTCTGGATTTCCTGTACTTTTCACAGTCTTTTTCCGTGCACGACAAGTACCGGAACCTTTGCATTTCTGACAACTTTTTCGGATACACTTCCAAGAAGGAAGCGTTCAACATCGTTTTTCCCGAGCGAGCCCACTACAATCATATCAACGGCATTTTTTTCTGCAAAATCGAGGATTTTTTCAGCCGGATGACCCTTAAGGGTTACGAACTCAACTTTAACCCCTGCTGCTTTTGCGGCCTCTTCAACTGTAGCGGTCATCTCAAGTCCGAAGGTCTTAAACTGTTCTTCCATTAATTTGGTCCATTTTTGATCCTCTCTTTCTGGAGGATAGCCGCTTGTATCAACGACGTGCATAGCATAGGCTTTTCCCTCGCTTAGCCTTGCAATCTCCATCCCGGCATTTATTGCCTGCACACTATTCTGCGAACCGTCAGTGGCAATCAGGATCTTTTTGTAAAGATCTCTTCCCATGCCCTTTTCCTCCCCATCTGCCCCGCTTTAAGTTGATTCTTTATTTAGTGACCTGGCTCTAAACAAATTGTTTCTAAAAAGGATTAGATTGTCTCATTTATTTGCTCAGGATCAGATTATGGCTGTAACTGGATTATACCTGTATCAATTTTTTTTCTTTCTTATGCCTTTCTCGGACAACCAGCACCGGAACTTTTGCATGCCTTATGATTTTTTCAGATACGCTTCCAACTAAAGCGCGCTCATACCTGCTTTTTCCAAGCGACCCTACTATAATCATATCGATATTATTGTCTTCTGCGAAGTTCAAAATCTTTTCAGCCGGATGTCCTTTAAGCACTCTGGATTCAACCTCAGCACCAGCATCTTTTCCAATCTTTTCGACATAAGAGGTTGCTTCATATCCTTCTCTCTCAAATTCGTCAAGAGTCTCTTTTGACCAGATCTCGTCCAGCGGAATTGAGCGATAAGGCGACGTATCGATCACGTAAACAGCATAGATTTTTGCCCCACTACGCCCAATCATTTCAATCCCAAAATCTGCGGCTTCGTTTGCGGTCTCTGAACCATCGGTAGCAATCAGTATGTGTCTCCGTGCTCTATATTTAATATCAATATTTTCTTCCATAATCCTCCAAATATTCTCAATTTGAATTTCTGAATTTTATCTCTAAATTTTATTTCTAAATTTTATTTCTGAATTTTATTTCTGGCTTATGTTTCTGAATTTTATTCCAGTATTTCGGCTTTTCATCCTTCTTACAGTTTTGCAGTTTTCCCAGTAACAGAGCTATAGTTAAAATTGGAATCCTTCACGCTTGCGGTTCATGCTCTGGCCACCTCATTTTACTCCCCATTTGAATATTGATGTATTCATATTAATAATTTTCATCCAATTATTTTCCAGAGAAACGAAAGCGTGTCCATGAAGACAAAAAGTATATACTTTGAAATATAATTCTTAAAGAGGAGGACAGAGCTTGAGAAAATTGGGAACAGAGTCGGCTCAAGTCTTATTTTTGAGAAGCTTACTCTTAATATTCTTTATTATTGCTTTCACCTTCGGAAGCGGCTGTGTCAAAAGTTTTGAAGAAGAGAGCTACTACAATGTTAGGGATATAGACATCTCAGCAGAACGTATAGGAGCGGCTTTCATAGACCTGAACGTCACAACGTATATCGAAAAAAATCAGGGTAACAGTGAGAAGAATACCTCGCTCCTCCTTAAAGCCTATAGCCAGGAAAGCGGACTGCTTGAAATACAGAAGAAGATAGAACTCGGAGTGCTAAAGAAAGGCGATACGAAATCAGTGAGTCAGGTCCTGACCCTTCCGAAAACCGGAGGATACGATCTCCAGAGTGTTCTTTTTGAAGAAAATGTACAGAAAGGAGATGGAGAAATCAAAGTTTACAATCTGGATGCTCTGCCTGCCGAGGTGCAGGAAACAGGGCTTGGAATCCCCGAAATGGACTTCAGGGTGAAAAAAGTGGAAGGTGGGAAAGTCCTTGTTGAAAACGATATCTATCTGACAAATGAAGGCAGGGAAACCAGCAAGGATTTTCGTATGCTCGTTAAAGTCCGTGAAATGGACGCGGGACTCCTTGCGGACAAAGTCTGGACGCATACAGGAGAAATCAAACCAGAAACCACAATTATCCAGACTGTCAACCTGACAATGCCTGACCAGTACAATTACATCGTTGAAGTCCTGATATGGAACAATGACACAATAGTCGAGCGTGGAGAAGGCTATATTCAGCTCAGCCCCATAGTTGAGATCAAAGATAAAAATACAACTCAAGCTCGGGAAATCCAGACGAGCGAATTTGAAAATGTGGTGGAACCAGAAATGGTTCCTGAAGAGGAATCTACGGCTGAAAAAGAAAGTGCGCCCGGATTCAGCCTATCTTTATCTGCAATCCTGCTCTGTTCGGCAGTAATTCTCAGGAGGCGGTTTGCGTGAGTGAAACCTTAGAAATGAGACCAGAGCCAAAAGCGGAAAAAGCGTCAGAACTGCGGGAGAATTTCAAAAAAGGAATCTTACTTATTTCAATGCTGCTTCTGCTTGTAGCCACTTTCCAGCTCTATTTCTCCATAGAGCAGATAATTGAAATCTGGTTTGAATACCAATATATTCCAATTTTCAGGGCTGTTTACAACTTCCTTATCTTGATTGCAAGTCTGTATATTATCAGGCTTTACATTGTAAAACGCTGAAAAAGGAAAACGCTGGAATAAGATAAAGCTGAAAAAGACTAAAAATTAGAAAATACTGATCGGTAAAGGTCTCAAAGGAGAGGTTTGAAGTTTCAAACTTCCTCGATCAGCTTTTTTACGGTTTCGAGCACAAGGACTGCATCTTCCCTTTTTACGTCAACCTCGTTGCCTGTACAAAAATCCAGAACGGACTTTTTCTTTTCTTCCGGGATCAGTCCCCTTTTCGCCCCTTCTTTTACAAGCCCGAAATAGCTTCGGTCAGGGTAATAGGTATCAATTGCAAGCTTCAGAAGGTTGTTATGCTCTTCTTCGCTCACAAGTCCTGAGGCTAATGCAGCTTTCAGCGTTTCCCTTATATTGACAAGGGGCACGGAAATGGGTTCGAAAGTATCAGGATTTGTGCTTACTGCGACTTCATCGTCGGATTCAATTACACCGTCCCTGTACCATTCGTAAACCTTTCCTATTCCTATCATCCCGTGGGTATCCAGTTCCGAAGCCCGGAGAGCTCCCATGCTGGCGCCTCCTACTACCTTTACACCCGCGTCAAGCGCAGACAGAATCTCCCTGTGCCCTACAGCAGCTCTGTCGAAAAAGATCCCGTCTATTATTCCTATGACCTTATACCCTTTCTGGATGAATTTTTCAAGCTGGAACCTGCGCACAGGAGGCTGGTAATTTGCCCTGAGGATTTTTCTTGCGTCCTCATGGCTAATGCTGTTGCCTGTAAAGATTACCGCTCTTGCTTTCATCGTCTCTTCCACGGCTTTTCATTTTTGTTTCTGGAGAATTCTTTCTTCCTTTGGGAACCGATCCTTTTTCCTTTCCGGTCCCTGTCAATAGTAAAAAGTTCTAATCCGGGAATTATTACTCGGACAACCGGCACTTTAACCTCTTCTCTTGAGAGGTCTACTACCAGCACTCTTTCGGTAAGACCCTTAAGTTTTTCGAGTATCACATCGATATTTTCTGCAGGGCTTTTTCTGGACAGGTCCTGCACTTTGGAAAGGGAAATTTTTTCTCCTTCTTCGAACCAGAACCCGTTCAAACGTTTCATGCGGTCATATCCCACGCTTCGGATAAAACCTTCCCTATCAGTATCTTCCCTGGCTCCCTGGATCTGGACTACTCGTGACTGGGCAGCTTCGGTTATAGCTCGCGCAACTGCAATTTCGGGTTTCAGGTGGGAGCCTGCTCCCATTACAAGAAGCGCTGGGTCTTTGAGTTTTACGTCGTCAGTTGCCGCAATAACTGTCGGAATGCCTGTATCACTCGGAACCAGCCATACTTTGAGTTCTATTCCTGCATCTTTAAATTTGCTGGCAAGCTCATACAGGTACCCGTCTTCCTCAGTCAATACGATTTCTTTCCCGAGATTGCGTGAAAACTGTGCTATGCTGATTGCGTCCCTTTCTATAACTTCAAGTAGCCCATGGAGAATAGCTTCCTCAATCACGTTTCCGGAAGCCAGCCCATTAGTATTACTCAGGAAGAGTTTCTGGCATTGTCCAGGCGAGTCGTACGGGTGGTAAACTGAGTTGGAGCTTACGAACACTTCTTCTGTGTTCATCAAATCGTATGCTCCAACCCATTCAAGCAAAGACTGGGGAAGATAAGGCTGGGGCAGAAGTAATGTTGTAGGGTTGAGCACTGTGCAGCTTTCTGCAGCTTTGATATAAGATTCCACAAGAGTCGGGGCGGAAATCTCACCTTTAATATTTGCGTTCAGACCAGGCCTTTCTGCGAGGCAGCGCTCAAAGCTCTCCATTATCGCCGAAATACGAGCCCTCTGCTCGGTCGAACCCTTGCCTGAGTATATACTGATTGCTCCCTTTGCGGCACTGGGGCGGATTGCCGAAAAAATAGGGATTCCGAGCCTATCAAGGTTTGTAATATCTGCAATTCGGGTAACGCCTATCCTTTTTACCTCATTTTTAGTGTTTTCCAGGGTTGTGGCTTCGTCATATACTCGCTGTGTACCTTCGAGATATGAGATCGATCTGTCAAGTTTTATTTCAGGCATAATTAGAAACCTTCCATCTCTTGTTATATATTTGTGATTTTCGAGTATCGGGTCTTTTCGGGGGGTTACATAATTTCTCTTCAGACTTTCTGAGATTATAAACATAATACAAACACGGTAAAAACATACTGCAAATATAACACAAATATACTGTAAATACAACACAAGCCTTCTGCAGTATTTCTGCAGTATAATACAAACATACTGCGAGCAATACAAACATGCTGCGAACATATGTGGACATAATACAAACGGAATACAAACAGAATAATACTATATATTGAGGGATCTATAAGTATGTAAGAGGGCTTATAAGGGGGTTTTGTCCGATGAATCTTAAAAAATTGTTTCTGGAAGAAAATGTAGGAGGCTTCGATCTCCTTTTCCGAACTATGTATGGAGTAATCGCAACTCTTGCACTGTCAACAGGCCTTGTAAAAAGATCTCGCTGGAAGTGGATTGTTGCGCTGATCGCTTTTACGGGGCTCGTTAGTTCAATCCTGAGACACTGCACTCCTTACTCCATTCTTGGAATTAGTACCGCAAAGAAAAAGAAAGCTTCTGTGCAGGAAATTTATTTCAATAGACAATACTTCAGGAGATATTAATCTCCAACTTTTTTCAACATATGTGCAGTAGTGGGTGTAAAAACCTGTCTAAAATTAAGTTTAAATCTACAATTGGGATAGGACTTACACAGTTGATTGCAGAAAGAAAGACATTTCTGAGACGTGAAAAAGACTCCCAGAGAAGGAAGAGAATCTTCGGATCCTTCAGAGAGAGAAAGAGAGCCTGTGAGAGTCAAGCTTTGGCAGATTTCAAAACATGTGAATGAGAGTTTCATTTTCAACTTTTGAAAAAAGAAAGCTGATTTTCTTCAACTGCAAAAAGGTTTATTCTTTTTCTAACTTTCTAACTCGTTAATCTATTTTGCCAGCGTGTTAAGTTACTCGTGTTTTTTGATGAATTCATTTTTAAGTTTCTTCAAATTTTCTTCCGTTTTTGAACCATTTTTAATCTCTTCAGGACTCTGTAAATACAGGATAATTAATCAGACTTCGTTACTGTCTCCAATACGGTTTGCAGTAGGTGAATAGTTCTGCGCAAGTGTTTTATACACGGACTGCGTGGGAGCCATCCATATCTTTCCAGTGCCTTCATAGGTATGAAGAGCTCCTTCTCCACTGGTCAGATTTCCAACCAATTTCTTTGCAGATCTCTCAACTGTAAATTTAATAGAGGATGATCTTAGGAATACAAAGTTTCCATCGACTTGCAGTCTTTCATTATTAAGCTCATATTTCAGAACCTCACTTAGAGGCACTGGGATTGCAAGAACACATAGGCCCTTTCCACTGAGCTTGGTCTGAAACCAGCCTTCTCCTCCAAACAGTCCGGATGATAGGTTCTTCTGGGACGAAACTTCTACACTGACCCCACTTTCACAGCAATAGAAAATTCCCTTATCTACAATAATCGGGTCATTGTCCAGTTCCATCAATATGAAATGGCCGAAACTTGGTTCAAGGAAAATCTCTCCAGTACCTGAATAAGTAGGAGTGAAGGCAGCTTCTTCTGTCAGTGAATTCTTAATCAATTTCTTTGCGAAGCCTCCAACCCCTCCTATCTGGCATTCTGCACAAATATCCCCTTTGTGAAAGTAAAGGGCTCCCGGTTCGGTAGTTATCGAGCTGTTTTGAAGAGTGATTTTTACCTGCTTGAGACTCATTCCTACCTTCTCAAGATTATACAGATCTTTTGCAAGGCGAACGTCCCTAAGCCCTCGCAGATTTTTATACTGAAGGATCTCAATTTTTATCTCGTCTCTTTCAATGCATTCTAGCACATTGATATTATCATAAAAATTTTGTTCGATCATGAGCTCACTACCTTTCAATTGATTTGAAGATAATTCATGGTTCTATGCTTGAATCAAAGAAGATTTACAGAATTAGCGCTTCGATTCCAAAACAAATTCCTATTTAGTGAGAAGTCAAGTTTCGTGAACATACTTCGGAACCGCAGTACTAGTCAATTATCTTATACGGTTGAGCCTTTAATAGCTGGTTTCAGAATTCTAACTATTCACGTTTTTGACCAACAACAGTAGATATTATTTGGTTTAGATGAATTATATCTGGTTTTCAATCAAGCTCAATAATGTTGTAAATGCTGTAAAAGCTGTAAATTTAAAGTAAACCTTTTTATACTGTATTATATTTCTTTCTATATAGAATTATCTAAAAATAATTAAAGTTTTAAGCCAGATAATTTTCTTAGAGTTTCATCCGATATTTGTCTTTTACTTGACGTTTATCTTTTTCTTCATAACTGGCCTACTATTCTGTAAAGCTCTTTGGTTTAATAATCTATAGAACAGTCCAGAGTAAGCCTATTTTTCAAATACTGTGGCATAACTAATTTCAGCCACGTTGACTATATATAAGTTCAATAATATTTTATTAATAATAGAACCAAATTTGAAGATGACAAAAATGGACAACAGAAAAGACTGCGAAGTTAGATGTACAAAGTGTAGAAAGTGGTTCAGCTCAAAACTTCTTCAGTTTGAGGATGAAGAGTCATTTCTGCACTCTGTAATGTACAAAAATACAGAGTCATGCCCTTACTGCAACATAATGGTTACCCATGACAAAGAAGTCATGAGATTCGTAGAAAAAGATAGTACTGGTAAAGTCATCAAAGAAACGAGATACTTATATGATTTTTAATGTAACATCTAAATTATTTTCTAAATCTTGCAAAGATTATCTTAGATAAAAATTATGTAACTATTCAGAGTATAGTTAGCGGCTCTAAATTATGCTAATTTTTAAAGAATACATGTTAAACTTATGTCAACTTGGACTAAATTTTCTGATATGTTTTTACTTATCTGTTTTCAGCCTCTTGAAGCTGATTTAATTATTTCTTAAAGCTCTAATTTCTTTTTCAGGAGATTTTTTGATATTGCCGAGAAAAATAAAATTAAGTTGAACTTATTCTTGGCTTAAGACTTCTTTATCAATATACAAAGAACGTTGAGCGGCTCATTTTCTGCCGCTCAAGTTATATATTCATTTATTCTTCTGGAAGCCCTAAGTCAAGTTATATTTTCATTTACTCTTCTGGAAGCCCGAAGGCAACAATATAACCTCCTGAGTTGGCTACTTCCGCAATATTTCCTGTAGGAACCAGTAGTATACCATTTCCTATAGATGGTCCACCTATACCAATCGGAGCTCCAACATTGAATTTCCATAGTTCTTTGCCAGTTTCGGCATCAAATGCCCTGAGAATTCCCGATGATATAAGTGGAGTTTCAGTTGGGGCTCCATAGTCGCCAAATGGGTAGGTTACGCCCGTTACTTCATTTCCTACAGCCGTGATGGTACCTGAGAATACCACTCCATTGGTAACCAGAGGAGACACCCAGGTTGGTAAATCTGTTTTATGCTTCCACTTGACCTCTCCAGTCTTCAGATCAAGGGCAGTGATGGAGCCATTTCCTATTCCATTTTTCATGGAATCAAATGCAGGCTCAACATGACCTTCTCCAGGCCTGCTGAAGAAGTTCATTCCCTGATTGCTTACAGCCACATAGACAGTATTCTCATCAAAGGCTGAATATGCCATGACTCCCCCGCTTGGACTTGGCCAGACCGCCCCGCTGCCGTTTGGCATGGCTGGAACGTCTGTGCGGTAAAGATAAGCCACATTTGTCCACCATATCGGCTTTCCTGTGGATGAATTCATTGCCATGATATCTCCTCTCTTATTGTGGCCAATGACTACCTTCTCGGGGCCTTTGCTAGAGTTAATAGTGACCAGATTGGTTCCCCAACAAGTATCCCAGTCATGGGTATCGGGAATAGTGGCATTTATCACTGTACCTGCTGCTACAAAGGGTGTAGCCCAGAGAATCTTCCCGGTAGTAATGTTAACGGCAATTACATTGTTTGAATATAGATTTTCACCAGGTCTGCTGGATGCGTCGAAGTCAGGTGCTGGGTTGCCACAGGGCAGATAGACTATTCCCTTTTGAGTATCAATTGCTCCACCCGACCATACTGTGGCACCGCCATTAGTACTGGCATTCTTTCCTTTAACCCAGTCACCTACTGTGGTGTTGATCTGCCATACTATTTTGCCTGTTTTTTTATTGAGGGCGGTTACTGTCCCCTTCGTAGCAGGAGCACCTTGAAGAACTACGTCTCCAAATGCGGACCCAAGAATTATGTGATCTTTCCATACAAGGGGGGGTGAAGTAAGAACGAATGATCCCCCTAGAGGTTGCAAAGCAGGTGATTCCCAGATCTTTCTGCCGTTCTCGGCATTCAGGGCGATTACAGTCCCATTAGGCCCAGTTGGAGCGTAAATTACTTCGTTGTCGTAGGCTATGCCATGTGACTGCGAAGAAGATTTTACTTCTGGGTCATACTTCCACTTGTTCAGGCCAGTGTTAATATCAAAAGCAATTACTTGGTACTTATTATTCTGAACATATCCAGTCTTTCCTATAATCAAAGGCGAATCCTCAATTACAGATCCTGTGTTGAGAATCCACTTGACTTCTAGCTGATTTACATTATCTTTTCCTATCTGTGTCTGATTACTATGTCTGGACATGGAATCATCGTAGTTAACCATATTCCAGTTTTGGCCCACCGCAATAGCTGAGCAGGCTGTCATAATTACGAAAATAGACGCTAAAATTAGCGACGTATGTTGTTTCACCATACCACTCCTTTAAAAAATCCCCATATTAGGAATTTAATGAGCCTGACTTAGATCAGAGAGATCTTTTTTTGTAAGAATTTTTATTTCCTGGTAGTAATGTCAGACATGTCCGATTGCGACGATTAACATCTTCCATACCAAGTAAAGGCTCGATTATTTTCCCTTAGCTGAAAATATAAAGAATACTCTTCCCTTTGTATCTTTATTCCCTTTTGTATAT
>DATMYS010000110.1:0-3085 GCA_035560835.1 Methanosarcina sp. | reverse complement strand
CAGTGAGGTACTTCATAATTATCTATTTTCGGATTTAATTTGTTTAAATATTGAGGCGCATATGAAATGATATCCTCAAATCAACTAGACTTTATGATAATGCTGTCTCTGATGTTTTCAGTGCCAGCAGGTTATTATATTTTTGTGCCGGAACCTCTTCGGCCCAAATATTATTATAGAAACCTTAGGTCGTCTGGAATTTCAGAAATTCTACCTTATGCAGCTTTGGCGGCATTTATCTTTATACTTATGGATTCACAAAGGGACATTTCAAATTTCCTGGGTCTCAGTCCCTCTCTCAATTATGATCGATATATGTTGATGCTAGAAGGCACTAAAGTGAGTTACTTCCAGAGTTTGGCCAATCCAATGCTGACGTATTTTTGCGGAGTTGTTTATTTGCTTGGATTTCCTTTCCTTTTGATTTTTACATTTATATTATTCCTGTTTAGCCAGAATGATGAAGCTCTTAAGGAGTATGCAACTACTTTTATGCTTATATATATGGTAGCTTACGTTTTTTATATATTTTTTCCCGTAAATGTGACCGGGTATGTGTTGCCAGGTATGATCCCTTTACTGTATCAACTGAATCCGGCCATCTTGAGGATAGCGATGATCTGTAGTCCCGGTCTTAACAACTGCTTTCCAAGCCTGCATGCTGCACTCTCAGTAATGGCAACAATATTTATACTTTTCAAGACAGATCTCAGGCGTTACAAGGTTTTTGCGATAGGAACAACCATTTTCATCCTTTTTTCAATACTATATCTTGGTATACATTGGATTACGGATATGATTGGCGGAATTATACTTGCTCTTATTTCTTATTTTGTAGCTACTCAAGTTTTTAAAAAGAGGTTCAAGGATGAAAGTATTCATTTTTATATGCGGTGAAGGATTAGGTCACACTAGCCGCTGTATCGCATTGGGCCAGGAGTTGTTAGCTGCAGGCCATGAAGTTTATTTAGGAGCATATGGTTATTCAAAGGAATTTATCGAGAGAAAAGGATACAGAACTTTTGAAATACCCCCGGAAATAAAACTTGTAGGTGAATCAGGTTCCCTGAATCTTAAAAGCTCAATTCTATCCACCCTGAAAAGCGAGAGTGTTTTTGGCATTTTTAAGATTCTGAACTTATTAAAAGAAAAAAAACCTGATATTGTAGTTTCAGATAGCTATTTTACAGGAGTAGTTGCCTCTAAAATAAGAAGAATCCCTGTTTATCTTATTGTCAATCAATCAAACATGGAAACTTTCTTTAAAAATGGAGGTATTGCCATAAGAATAATGGGCGGAATAATTAAACAGTTTTATACCTGCATTTTCAGAAGAGTTGATAGGATAATAATTCCGGATTTCCCAATGCCTTATACCGTATGCCGGCTAAATCTTGCTTTTGAAGAAAAGGTTTCCAAAAATCTGTTTTTCAGTGGGCCTCTTACCCTTGAAAAATTTGGGGATGTGGATGTTGAAGTCTTGCAAAAACCCTATGTATTATCTTTGATAGGGGGATTTGGATATCGAGAACCCATATTTAGAAAGGTCATCGAAGTTGCAAAACTAGACAAAAGCATAAATTACACTCTCCTTTCGGGGCCGAGTCTAAATCCTGACGTTTTCTCACACCTTCCAGAAAATGTTACAATTAAGCGTTTTATTAATGACCAGTTCCCTTATCTCAAGGCTTCTGACCTTGTGATTGCCCCAGGAGGACATAGCACTATAATGGAAGCTCTTACTTTCGGGGTTCCAGTGCTTTCGTTTCCGGATATGAACCATAGTGAGCAGGAAAGTAACGCTGCTGTGGTAGACTTTGAAGGTTATGGCAGACGTTTGGATTACAACGCATCTCCAGAAGAGATCCTTCAGTCGATAAAAGAGCTTTTAAAGGATGAAAAGATTCATCAGCAGGTTGAAATTATGAAAAAACTATCTAAAGACCTCAATGCTAGTGCAAAGATCAAAGAACTCCTTGAATCAAACCGCAAGATAAATCAAAAAGTATAGTTATGATATTGTAACAGACTATTGCAGTTAAATAATTCTGAATAAGGTTCAATAACGGATTGTGCTTTCATGAAAAATCACACAAAATGGATAGCAAGCTCAATTTTAATCAGTATAATTTCGATAGTTTTTGTTCTTATCCTTACTCTTGATAAGACAACAATTGAAGTTGTCAGGGAGATTAAGCCTGGATATATAATAGCCGCGCTTGTTATCCATCTGTTTTCTTTCTTTATCTGGGGACTGCGCATAAGGTCAATGGCATCTGCACTCGGGCATAAAATAGATCTTAAAACTTCTGCCGAAATAGTAATTTCCGGCACTTTTGTAGCAGCGCTTACGCCGTCTTCGATAGGCGGAGAACCTTTGAGAATTCATCTCCTGAGACAGAGAAAAATGCCGGTTGGACAGGCTACTGCAGTTATTTTGGGAGAACGTGTACTGGACGCTCTATTGATTCTGTTAGCTGTACCTTTTTCGCTATATTATCTCCGTGGTATACTGTCAGATTCCAGACTGGATACGGTGATTATATTAGGAGAACTCCTTTCAATAGCTGTCTTTGCCCTCATGATATATGCAACCATGAAACCTCAATATATCAAGCTCGCCATAAATTGTCTTATGGGATGGATTGGGCGTCTTGGTGGTAAGAAAACAGAATACAAACTGCATAAGTTATCAAAGTCGATTGATAGGGAAATTGATGAATTTCATTCGAGCATAAATATTTTTCTGACAGAAGGGCGTAAAGGCCTATATTCTGGGCTGATATACACGGTTATATACTGGATTGTGGAGTTTTCCTCTCTTCCGGTAATTCTTATGGGCCTTAATCAAGCTCCTTCAGTACTCATTTCTTTTGCAGCGCAGGTTCTGCTTATGATTGTTATAGCTATACCATCGACCCCAGGTGCAAGTGGTGTGGCGGAACTTGCTGCAATTTCCCTCTTTTCAGTCTTTGTACCGGCAAATATTCTCGGAATTACAGTGGCAGCATGGAGAGCTTTTACATTTTATACGAATATTGTAGCCGGAGGATTTGTGAGTTTTAAATTACTGAAAGACACGGAG
>DATMYS010000109.1:0-4483 GCA_035560835.1 Methanosarcina sp. | reverse complement strand
CTCTATATATTTTCATTCAAAAAGAAATTAGGAGTGCAATAGAATGAAAGGAATTTTTCGAATCATAGGCACAAATAAATGAAAGCACTTGAAAAACAATTTTGTGCCAAATAAATGAGAGTACTATGAAGGCACTTTCACACCAGGAAAAACAAATTGTAGTGACGGAGAAAAATCCCGCCACAGAGCTCTTAAAGGATAATTCTTGAAATTCACCTTTAGAAGGCAGTTCTTAAGATTTTGCTCTTGCTTTTTCACTGATGAAAAAGACCTTCTTTTGCCTTGTTAAGGTGTTTATTTGCTTCCTCAATTTTATTGGCAGCTTCAAGGATATTCTCGGAAGCATCGAGAAAACCATCTTTTTTGGCTTTCTGAGCCCATTCCCTAAAACTCTCTATGTGGCTTTCATTATGTTCGATCCAGTGCTCAATCAAATGTGAAAGGTTCTCGTGACTAATTTCTTCAGTAATAGTCTTCCCTCCTGTCCAAAATATATACGATTCATGGTATAAATGCCCGCTGGATATAATTAGAATTTTTATAAAGATGTGCCGAAAAGATAGAAGTAGATAAAAAAGAGAATAGGTGGAAGACTAGGATAGAAAATAATTTAATAAACAAAATAGTTTAAAATCCTAAGAGTTAAAAATAAGATTTTAAACGATTCTGCCCAAACGCTCACATTAAGATATTTGGCTTTCAGTTCTCAGATTCAAATTGTCCTCGGATCAGTAATTTCACCTGATAGTGCCGAGGCTGCTGCAGTCGCAGGAGATGCCAGGTAGATAAAACCACCTTTTCCCATCCTTCCCTTGAAGTTTCGGTTTGCGGTTGAAAGGCAGACTTCCCCTTCCCCGAGCACTCCCTGGTGGGCTCCAAGACAGGGCCCGCAGCCAGGGGTTGCAAGCGTAACGCCTGCTTTGAGCAAAGTTTCCATTGTTCCGTTCTCAATTGCTTCAAGGAGAGTCGTGCGGGATGCAGGAATTACAATAGTCCTGACCGCAACCTTTTTTCCTTTAAGGACTGCTGCTGTAACCTCAAGGTCTTCAAGTCGCCCGTTTGTGCACGTCCCTATGAAAACCTGGTCTATGTGGGTACCTTCAACCTCTCCCACAGGTTTTACGTTGTCTACCTGATGCGGGCAGGCTACCTGAGGCTCAATATCCTCAGCGGAGTAAACGAATTCTTTTACATACACTGCATCCTGATCGGCATAAACCGATTCATATGGAACGGCCGCTCTATTCTTCAGAAAATCGAAGGTCTTCTCGTCAGGTGGGACAATTCCGGTTTTCGCTCCCATTTCGATTGCCATGTTGCAGAGGGTCATCCTGCCGGAAACCGACAGTTCGGAGATAGCCTGCCCGTAAAATTCTACAGCCTTATAGGTGGCACCGTCAATTCCGGCCTTCCCAATAAGGTAAAGAGTCAGGTCTTTTGCATAAACTTTTTTTCCAAGCCTTCCTTCAACCGTGAACTTAAAACTTTCAGGCACCTTAAACCAGAGCTTGCCTGTGGCGAAAATTTCAGCCATGTCTGTAGCTCCCACGCCTGTTGCAAAAGCCCCGAAAGCCCCGTAGGTGCAGGAATGCGAATCAGCCCCCACAACCAGTTTTCCAGGCAAAGCAAATCCGTTTTCGGGAAGCACTTGATGGCAGATTCCTTCCCCAAGCTCGTAAAAATTCGGAATCCTCTGTTCCTTTACCCATTCTCTTATTTCTTTTTGCAAAGTAGCTGAAGTCTCATTATTTGCAGGCGCGATATGATCGAAAGGAATTATGATCCTTGAGGGGTCCCAGACCTTTTTCATTTCCATTTCCTTAAAGGCATTAACTGCAAGTACTGAGGTGCCGTCATGCGCCATTGCATAATCAATATCTGCAAGGACAAAATCGTTTGCCTTTGCCTCTGCTCCCGCTGCCCGGGAAATAATTTTTTCACTAATTGTTCCCAAAAGTAAGTCTCCTGTTTGATAATCAAATAAGGATGAAGTATGAGAAATTCAGATTCCTGAACTCACTATAACGAAATTATTGTATATATTTGACAATATTAAAGAATGGAATCCCAATATTACAAATATAAATTATACTAAATATTTTCAGTCTCTTGAAGTTGGTTTAGATAGATCTATTACAAAGCGAAATAAGCTACTCTTTATTCAATTAATCGTAGCGCTGATGCATATGCATGATTATTCTTTTCTACTACAGTGAACCTAATAATGAACTCTGTCCCATTGCCCTTTTTCATTTCAAGTTCTCCATCTAACTGGTCGACAAGGAAAGTTACAAGCTGAAGCCCCAGGCTATCAAGTTTTTTGATATCAAGGTTTTCAGAAATGCCCACACCGTTATCAGAAATTGTCAATATGAAACTGATACTCTTATAGTCTTCACTTTTGCTTTCTTCTATGCTGTTTCTATGTTCTCTGCTTTCATCTTTATGGAACTTGATTTGGATTTCTCCGTTATCTCTGTCGGGAAATGCATATTTAAGGGAATTCGAAACGAGCTCATTGACAATTATTCCTAACGGAACTGCTGTGTCCATATCAAGTAATATGTTTTCTTCCAGATCCATATTTAAGCTGACATCAGCATTGTCGAGTCTGTAAGTCAAGAAAAGAGCATCAGCAAGTTCTTTGATATACAGAGAAAAGTTAAGTTTATCGAGCTCTTCACCTCTATATAGTTCTTCATGGATAAGAGCCATTGATATTACGCGGTTCTGACTCTCCCTGAAGGCTTCCAGGACTTCCGATTCGTTGATATTCTTTCTGTTTCTGAACTTTTCAGCTTGAAGGTCCAGTAGTGATGAGATTACCTGAAGATTATTCTTGATTCTATGATGAATTTCCTTTTTACGGACAGCTTCAAAATTATTAAGAGCGTCTTCAGCTTCTTTTCGCTTGGTAATGTCAGTGAGCATGCTCATCGCGCCCATAAACTTGCCATCTTTATCAAAAAGGGATTTAGCATTTACGAGTGCCCATACGGGCGAGCCATCCTTACGTATTAATTTCAATTCATAGCTTCCATTGATACCCTGCCGCCTCTTTTCCAGATTTTGTTTGAGGATAATTTTACCTTCTTCATCGGCAAAGTCCAATACAGATCTGCCAATACCGTCTTCCAGAGTGTATCCGAGCATATCCGTCATTTTATTGTTAGCGTAGGTAACTATGGCTTCATCGTCAATTATGAGTATACCTTCGTTTGCTGTCTCCACAATGTTGCGGTACTTTTCCTCACTTTCTCGAAGTTTTTCTTCTGCCTTTCTTTGATCGGTGACATCAATATCCATCTCAAGGATCATGGGAGAACCGTCAACGTCAGTGAACGGCAAATTATAAGCATCATAATAGCTTCCATCCGGCCCGCTTACTTCCCAATGATGAGGTTGACCGGTTTCAAGTACTTTATGTGATTCACAGAATTCACACGGCTGGGTAAATCCAAAATAATATTCATAGCAGTGCCGGCCACCTGGATCCCCAAATTTTTTACGGAATCTGCGATTAGCAAAGGCGACATGATAGTCAGGTGTTAACAGGATTATCATTGCCGGTAGAGTATCCAGCACGTTATAAAGGCGTTGGCGTTCGTTTATTGTTTCCTGGTTCCGCTTTTCCAGTTCCTTACTTTTTCTTTTAAGCTCTTCTTCAGCTTTCTTGCGCTGGGTAATATCAGAATGCATGCTCATATTACCGATATACTTTCCCTGTGAATCAAGGAGCTGTGTAGAACTTACAAGCGACCAGACAATACTGCCATCCTTGCGGCAGAACCGCATTTCGTACCCTTTCTCTTTGATGCCTTCCTGTCGGGACTTTATCTTGGTAAGCAAACTTTCCACGTTATCTTTATCGACAAATTCAAAGGCTTGTTTCCCTATCATTTCTTCCGTGGTGTATCCGAGCATTTCCGCCATTATTTGATTAACAAAAATCGTAACCGCTTCTGTGTCGGTAATCCAGACACCCTCGTTTGCTGTCTCTACGATGCTGCGGTACTTTTCCTCACATTCCCACAGTTTTTCTTCAAGGTCGTTACGGTTACTTATATCAAATCCATAAATATTGACGCATCCTTCTTCCGGTAAAGGTTGAAAAGTAATCAGGTATGCTCTTTTTCCCGCTCTAACTTCCTTTGTTTCCGGACTATTCCGAGAAATTGTTTTTAGCACTAAATCTTCGATAGAAAACGGCAGTTTTTCTCCAATTTTCGTGCCCCACTCCTGCAATAAGGGCTCACTAGCTTCATTTGAGTAAAGAACAGTACCATCCTTATCGACATGAAGCACAGGATTCGGATTATTTGCTAGAAGTTTTTCAATTCTTGTTTCCATATTCCCCTTCAGGCTCCTATCTATGATGGTTATGCCTACTGTCGATGATTCATTTACGTTAAAATGTCTACTGCAACTATATAAATATATAATATTGTTTCATTGGTCATCGGTTAAGGAAAAATCGTTATCA
>DATMYS010000108.1:0-7700 GCA_035560835.1 Methanosarcina sp. | reverse complement strand
ATTGTAAACACTACTATTAATATACAGTAACTGTACTGAACAAATACATTGAGTATTTTACTTTCTGAAGTGCATAATTATGGACAATGAACTGAATACAAATATTAAGGCAGCTCTGTTAAGTATAGGAAATGTTCAGGTAGATGATTCTCTTTTTCCTGATAAGCTTGAGAGCAAGGCTACAGCCGGACCCGGAGCAGGTGGCACTTCAATCTTTCTGAAGTCTGGAAACCGAAGGGTGAGGCTTGCAATCAATGATGCATCTCCTTTGCGTTTAGTACCGGAAGATGAGCATGTAGTAGTTGTTAAAGACGATGATGTAGTTGTCAGGGGGGTACTTGAACGTCCGCTTTGTCACTGTCCGGAACAGGCATACATTACATTATCTGAAAGATGTGTATATGATTGCCAGTTTTGTCCGGTACCGAAAATGCAGGGAGGGATAAAGGATAGTACAAAGGTTCTGAAGATGGTTGAGGAAGCTTATGCAACAGGCGAACTGAAGGCGATTTCCCTTACCAGCGGTGTAGCTGTTTCGCCAAAGAAAGAAGTCCAGAGGGCGGCAAGTATCATAAAGCAGCTTACACATGAGTACGATCTCCCAATAGGTGTCTCGGTCTATCCCACAACAGGTTCGTCAGAAGAACTTTATTCTGCAGGCGCATGCGAGATAAAATACAATGTGGAGACTATGGACCCTGAGCTTTTCCGCCGTTTCTGTCCGGATCTCTCGCTTTACACAGTTCTTGATGCTCTCGACACCGCAGTGAATGTTTTCGGCAAAAACCGGGTCTCTTCGAACTTCATAATCGGCCTTGGGGAAAGTGATGAAACCGTCCGAAAGGGTATCAAGCTTCTTACGAGCCGATGTATAATTCCAATTCTCAGACCTATTTCTCCCAACCCTCTGAGGAAAAATGTGAAGATCATCAGGCCGGACGCTGCACGGCTTTTAAAACTGGGAAGTATGCTGAAGGATATGCTTGACCGTGAGTCACTCTGTGTCGATAAATCGCGAACAATGTGTCTTCTATGCACTGGCTGTGACCTAACACCTCATAAAGACATTTAAGTACATAGAATCAATTTCAGCACAATTTTGAGGAGTAGATAACTGTTTTTCCATCTAAATCTTGTAATAATTTCCTGAAGCTGTTATAGAGGGAAAATTACAGGTTTGAATTAATCCATTTTTTCCATTGTCTTTATTATTATTTCCCAATAAGGATATGAATTGTTTGTTTTTTGGCATTTTGGGATAAAAATATCTATTTTGTGGAAAGACTTATAAAGCTCAAATCTTCACAATTGTGTACATGACAAAGCAATTCACTCTTACAGTTCAATCTGGGAAAAACAGATTTGGAGAACAGGAAGGATTTGAAACCATAGAAATAAGACCAGGGGACACTCTTGCAATTGTAGGCCCAACTGGCTCAGGAAAGTCGGCTTTAATCAATGATATTGAAACTCTTGCGCAGGGAGACAGTATTACAGGCAGACGAGTCCTTATCAATGGTCAGGAGCCTCCTGAATCCTTCGTAAGAGAGCCAGCCTTCAAACCGATTGCTCTAATAACCCAGAACACACGTTGTCTGGCAGATCTCTCAGTCGAAGAATTCCTGCTGATGCACATTAGAGCACGGAAACAAGGTAGGGAAGACTTGCTTGAAGAGACAATGAATCTTGCAAATACATTTACAGGTGAATCGATTAGCCTCAAAAGCAGGATGAGTGGTTTATCCGGAGGACAGACTCGCTCTCTAATGATCGCAGATGCCCTTGTAATAGGTGATACCCCTATCCTTTTGCTTGATGAGATTGAAAACGCAGGTATTTTTAAAGATCGCGTTATCCAGTCTCTTCAAGGGGGAAACAAGGCAGTCATACTAGTAACACACGATCCTTATCTTGCTCTGACGGCAGACAGGCGTATAGTGATGAAACATGGTGGAGTTACGTCTGTAATCGAATCAACTGGAGAGGAGCAGCAGATTATTGAAGATCTTGCTTTAATCGAAGATAGACTCCATCAAGTCAGGGAAAAACTCAGACAGGGAGATGCTTTTTCCTCTGTTTCTTCGAAGGTTTTAATGGCTCCAGTCAGGCAAAGCCTCCAGTTGAACAGGGTGTGAGTCCGGATGAAGCTTCTCATCATCGCTGGTCCTCCTAGCGGAGGAAAAACAGCTGTCATTCGCCAGGTTATAAAAAATCTCCCTGAAGGATCACTTCCTGCCTTTCTGAAGATCGATGTTGTGCATGCCACAGAAGACCAGGAACTGGCAGACGAGTTTGACATTCCTGTCAAAAAGATCTATTCCGGAGATGTTTGTCCTGATCATATGGGAATTCTGGTTCTTGACGATGCGTTACGCTGGGCCGAGAGTCTTTCAAGAAATATCCTGATAATTGAAAGTGCAGGCCTCTGTCTCAGGTGTACTCCTTACACAACGTATTCTCTTGGAATTGCAGTCGTCAGTGCGATCTCAGGAACAAACTCCCCTCTCAAAATGACACCTTTGCTTGCTCTCGCAGATGTAGCAGTTGTTACCAAGACCGATCTGGTGTCCCAGGCAGAAAAGGAAGTTTTCAGAGAAAGTATCCGAAAAGTTGTCCCGGAAATTGACATTGTAGAGACAAATGCAATTCAAGGAACCGGTTTACGATATCTGATGAGGCGGATTACCGATCACCCGGATATAGGGCCTGATCAGATCAAGCTCAGAGGCTCCCCTCCGCTTGGTGTATGTACGGTATGTATCGGGAAAAAAGAAATTGGATGGAAAAACCACTTTGGAGTCATTCGGCCGCTGGATATGCCAGAACCCTTATACAGAGGCGACTGATGATGAATAGATGGAGTCCCCCTGACAAAAACTGTGGAGCTTGCGGTTCTCAGACCTGTTCGGACTTTGTTTCCAGGATTGAAGACGGATTAACAGAGTTGGATATGTGTCCATTCTACAGTATAGAAAAAACCGTAGAAGAAAAAGTGAGTCAGGAGAAGAGTCTGAGCCGGAGAAATCTTGCTATCCAGGCGAGAAACATCACTTACTCCGGTGTAGATGTGGCTGGAAAAGAATACGACTTCGTCCTCCTACCATTTCCGGATGAACCGTCAGCCCGGAAGTTTATAGTGCCTTTCAGAGCAGACCTTGTAGAAAAATGGAATATCAAAAAAGGAGACCTCGTAACTGGCCGTCCGGCAGGTCCGGGATGTCCAGTATATCACGCTTTAAGGGTTCTCAGTGCAAACCCGATCACAGGCGTAATTGAATGCCATACTGTAGGTCCCATGGCTGCTAGAAAAGAAGATGCCCATGATGTTCAGGCCTACCATGTCCATGCTTTCGAAGGAATTGCCAGTACTGTAAAGAGACCTCCTGTGTTCGGAACCCGTCAATATTTTCTGCCTGGCAACTGCATGATAGGGCTTGCACATACGGCTCTGGTGAATATGTGTTTTCAAAAGCCCTCTGGACTTCACGTTCGGCTTGAAGATATCAGGATATTATGAAGACTATTGAAAAGATTGGGATACTATGAAAACGATTGAAGAGATAAACGAGAAGATTGCAAACAAAGAAGCCATAATCCTTACAGTTGCCGAGCTCAAGTCGATGGTTCGCGATGGGAAAGAGGTGACTATTGATGACGTGGATGTGGTCACGACTGGAACGTTTGGCGTGATGTCAGGAACTATGGCAGTTATGATGGTGCCAGTAGCCGAAAAATGCAGTTTTGAAAGGGCGGATGCCATCTGGCTAAATGGTGTGCCTGCCCAACCCGGGCCCTGTCCAAACGAAAGGCTCGGAGTTGTAGACCTGGTAATAAACGGGACCGCACATGCCGATGACCGATACGGTGGAGGGCATCTTTTCCGGGACCTTGTAAAAGGAAAAGCCGTTGATGTACTGGTAGAAGCACACGGAAGGCATTATGAAAACCAGGTCACTCTTGATGAGATCGAATTTGCCAGGATCATTACCACAAGGCTTGCTTTTAAAAATTATCACGCACTGATAAACCCCACTTCCCATACGATCAGCACTATTTTCTCTGTAACAGGCCTGACAGGTCCTTTTACTGAAACAACGGTATCAGGGTGCGGTGAAATAAATCCTCTGCAGAACGATCCCTCCCACAGATCAATAGGTGTGGGCACAAGGGTCCTTTTAAATGGTGCACCCGGTTATATTATGGGAAAAGGCACCAGGACAAGTCCTGATAAGCCGAACGTTTCAGCCTATGCAGACATGAAAGGAATGGATCCGACAATGATGGGCGGAATGAAAACTGCACATGGGCCTGAATGTCTGACCTCACTTGCAGTCCCTATCCCTGTCCTTGATGAAGAGATCCTTTCGGGATTAAAAATCCTGGACGAGAATGTCCCATTGCCCGTATCAGACATAAATGGGCGTACTGCGCATGCAAAAGTTAATTACGGGCATATATGGGGAGGCACTGATAAAGTCATCCGCGTCGAAAAAGAAAAGTGTCTGCATCATCCGGACTGTGCCGCAATGCGCATCTGTCCTACAGAAGCAATTTCAAATGATTGCGTTATCAACAGAGACCTCTGTATTAACTGCGGGACCTGTACACTTCAGTGTTCTGAAGGAGTATTCCGTGCAAGGCTTGGGTCCATAGAACTGGCTGAAGGAACTATCCCTGTATCTCTCAGGCAGTCAGACAGGGCAAGGGCAGAAAGGCTCTGTACAATGCTTAAGAACCGTATCCTGGAGCAGGAGTTCGTACCTACAAGGATGCTGGAACCTCTTTAATCAATTCTAAATTAAACTCACTCTGGAACTACAGTACAGACTACAGTACAGGTATCACGTCATCCATATGATGTTGCAGAAAACAGGCTACATAAGCAGTTCTAAATTACTGGAAAACTTTATTAGAGACTTTTGTTAGAACTTTCTTGATCAACGTGATACACGTGATACCAGTCCGTATAAATGGGAAAATTATTTATTTTCCTAGGAAAACAATTTCATTTTTTAAAATATTGGATTTTTACGACATTCATTAATATAGCTGGTATTTTTATGGTAAATGAAAAAATTGAATCTGATATTCTTACCCATCAGGAAAACAAAGGCGTCCAAAAAAATAATGTTGACATACGTACAAACGATGCTGAAAAATGTGATTGTTCGGATTCTGAATCCTCTTGCTCCGAATATGGAGTTCAGACAGAAGTAGTTATAGTCCGCTATGGTGAACTTGCTCTTAAAAGTACTGGAGTTCGAAACTGGTATGAGAAAATTCTTATTAAGAATATTGCGGCAATGCTGGATTCGCGAGATATTCCATATTCCCAGATACGGCGGGAATGGGGCAGGATATTTATCGAGACTACGGATGCCCATGCAGCCGAAGCCGCTGCTGATGTTTTTGGGATTGTTTCAACTTCTCCTGCATTGACTGCAGAGCCTACTCTTGAAAGTACAGCCAGTGTATGTGCTGCCCTGGCCAGGGACCTGGTTTTAGAAGGCGAGTCTTTTGCTATAAGGGCTAGAAGAAATGGAAACCATACTTTTTCTTCGGCTGACATTGGCAGAACCTGTGGAGATGCTGTCTGGAATGTCCTGGAAAAAGAAGGAAAACATCCCAGAGTTAATCTGAGTTCTCCTGATAAGGAAATTTTTGTCGAAATGAGGCAGAACCTGGCTTACGTTTACCTGGAAACATTTAAAGGAGTTGGGGGGCTTCCTCTTGGCACTCAGGGCAGTATGGTAGTTTTAATGTCCGGCGGGCTTGACTCTCCGGTTGCAGCCTGGCTTATGATGAAACGAGGGGTTATGATTACACCTGTTTATTGCAGTAATTCTCCTTATGCAGAAGACGCAGCAAGAGAGCGTGCCTTTGACTGCATCCGGCAGCTCCAAAAGTGGGCTCCAGGGCATCAGTTTACGACTTATGAGATTCCTCACGGTCCCAATCTCAAGACTTTTATAGACATCTGTAACCGAAAAAATACCTGTCTTCTCTGCAAACGCATGATGTACAGAGAAGCCTACGAGGTTATGAAAAAAGAAGGTGCAAGCGGAATTATCACTGGTTCTTCTCTGGGACAGGTAGCTTCCCAGACTGCTGCCAATATGCATGCGGAAATTTATCAGCTTGCTATCCCTATTTATCATCCTTTGATTGCGTTAGATAAAACTGAAATAATGGATATTGCCCGCAAGATTGGGACATATGATATCTCCAGTAGATCAGCAGGCAGCTGTACTGCTGTCCCTGAGCGTCCCGAAATAGGAGCAAAATACGACCTTATCGTACTTGAGGAAAGAAAAATGGACATCGAGAATATGGTTTCCAATGCTATGAAAGCAGCAAAAGTCTTTAAACTCTGAGAAACATTCCAATCTTTCTGGCTCGTACTGTACTATTCACTCTCTTGTATTGTTTTCTAGATTAAGAGAAGCAGTCTTCGGGCCAGAAAGGTATTTCCCTATAATATCCGCTTTCTCTTAATATCAACATGAATCTATCTGCTACTTTTTCTCGAGTTGTTTTTTATTACAACGGGAGCGCAGAGGGTCACGAATACCCCATTCTTTAGATTGGGGATGAAGTGAACCCTCGCCTCTTCGTTCTTCACTTTAATATCTAAATCCTTACTTTTTTTGTAAAATGAGCTTGATTTGGCACCATGGCCATAGGAGGTGCCAGCCGCCTATAGCCTGGATGTGATACACGTTGGAATTGAACAGTTTTAGCCATGGCTATGGTCAAATTACCTACCATCTCGTGTTGGTGCCAAAGTATCGATACAATATATTCTACATTAAGCAAATTAAAAAGGATTGTGAGTTGATCCTCGATAACATTTGCATTGAGCAAGGCTACAAGCTTCATGCTCTTGAAATTGTGGATGATCACGTTCACTTGTTTGTGGAATTTCATCCAAGCAACTCCTTGTCAGAAGTAATTCAATACTTGAAAGGAGGAAGTTCTTACAGGCTTTTCAAGCTTCATCCTGAACTTAAAAAACGATATTGGGGTGGAAGTCTATGGTCAAGTGGCAAATTCTATAGATCGGTTGGAAATGTAACAGCTGACACAATCAAACATTATATAAAGGAATCACAGAAAAAACCGAAAGCAGAAGTCAAGTCCTCTAAATCAGCAAAACCTGATCAAAGAATTATTGAGGATTTCTGACCCCAGAAACCGGGCGGGCGGCCCGAAGCATACCCCATCCTTTAGGGTGGGGTGGCCGCCCGCAATTTGATTTTTTACCTTTTTACGGGCTCCCTCAATCTCCCCGCCACACCATGTTCATTTTAAATGCATGAGCAGCCCGACTATCGAGCACAGCATAACCCCGGTCCATGAAGACCCCCTAGGGTCAGCAGGATCATGAGCATGGCAGGCCCGAATGCAGGCCTCCGCCAGGGTAAAAAGTCGCAGAAAAGTGAGACCTATGTACAAACTTATCATCCAGAGGACGGAACCAAGCAGGGTGAAGCAGTACAGGGAGTCAGCAGTCCCAACTCCTAAAACGCTGGCTTCCACTCACATCTTTGAGGAAACCGAGCACTGCAGGAGATGCAGAGATCAAAGACAGGCTTTTTTATTTTCAGGTTTCAATTCGATGGTTTTTTCTTCACCACCGATTGTTATCTTGAACTCGCCTGCTGGCATTGACGAGGTGTCATAACTGTATTCAAATTTCC
>DATMYS010000107.1:0-7194 GCA_035560835.1 Methanosarcina sp. | reverse complement strand
ATATAAAAATAATCAGCATTGAACGTATCAAAAATAAGTTCGAAAAAATGAGGCTCTCAAATTAGAATTTTAACTTAAAAACCTATCATTTTTTGAGACTTTTTATTATTTTCTGGGTTTTTGATTGATTGCAGTCAATTGCTAGTGGAATTAATGGTAAATTTTGGCAATCCCAGAAGATATTAAAAAGTCTCCCTTTTTTAACTAACTCTGGACGTACTTATTTTCTCTCTTTTCTGGTAAAGGCCGCTCGCCTTCTTCGAACGTGGCAAAAATGGTTAGGTATGGCAACTGAGGTTATACAGGTCAGAATAAACATGGCAGCTTATAATCGCCTGCCAGCCTGATAAAAAATTCTCTTGGCCCCTTAAACCTCCTCTCAAGTTATATATGAGTATAAGCATCCCCGCCAGCTTGTATGGCGGCCCTTCTGTTCACGCTTTTGATCCTTTCAACAATTCGAGACCGTCGTTTACGGCTTATGATACATTGCCGTACTCAGAGCCTATCCAGTCGTACAAACTTTTAGGAACCCGAGCATTTATTTTCACTTTGTCTTCTTTTGTGGGAATGTTGTGATACAAAGGGCACACACTTAAAAAACTGTTTGTTTTGAGAGAGCAGGCACAAGTAATCAAAAAATTAGCACAGTTGCGACACATATTTCACAGTATGACACTCTTAGGCAAGTTTTCAGGCAAGATTTCTCTTTTGACCGGACTCCATAGAAAAGATCTTATCGGGTGGCAGCAGTATAAACATATTATATCAGTTTTGTATGACAAGGAGTTGAACTAAAATGACAAAATTATGTCCACTGCGTCCGAATTCTCCCATAGGAAACAGAGCGCCCGACTTTGCAGCGTGCCTTGAGGAACAATGCGCATGGTTCGATAATGGCGAATGCGCAGTAAAACCGTCTACGGGCTGGCGCATTCGGGTGAGAAATGGCTTGTGAAATGTCCCTCATTGAAACAAATGGCTTCCTGAATCATTCCCCGCATAGTGGTTCAGTCAAACAGGTCCTTCCCCACATTCGCCAGACACCGGGCAGGCAAGTTTCCTTGAAGACATCGTTTCCTTGAAGACATCGTTTAGCCCAGACTCCCCAATGTTAACCATAAGGTTGCATGGGGCAGAAATCAGGTTTAGATTCAATATTCCAAACGGCTCTATTTTTGCCAAAGATATCAATTATGTAAAGTTTGCCAATTATTTCACGGTGGCCGACCAAATTTATTACTTCTGGAGCGCACAGGGTCACGAATACCCCATCCGTTACAGGCTGTCCGACAATTGAAGATAGTAATAAAAAGACATAAAAAGAAGGCATTTAAGACTTTTAAATCGAAAAAAGAAGAATTGGGTTATGAATTTAGTTATTATCGGTGGTAATTATTGAACAGCCTGGTTAGGGTGGGGTGGACGCGCGCAATTTGATCTATAAATCCCAAGATTTTAAGAACAGGTCTATCGAATTACAGATATTACAACAGATTGAAATGGCTAACAAATTACTTAAATAAGTAGTAAAGCAACTTAACACGATAGAAAAAGAATTTTATGCACTGAACAAGAATAATAAATAGAAGGACAGTAGTTATGGCGGAATCTTCGGAAAAACGCCACATTGATGTATTTATTCGTTAGTTGTAAGATTCTACGTGTACATTCTAGGATTGCTTCACATGTCCTTAAAATTACGGATTATGATACTGTGTAATCCATGGAGGCTGACCTCCTGACAGACGTGTCATCAAATGCTTAAAATTTATCCCAGACCCTGTAGATTAACATAGCCTAGGAATTTACTTCTTTCTTTCGATGAGTACACATTTATCAGAAAATATTATCCGTATATAAAATATTATATTTAGCTGTTCCCATAATGAGCAGATAACTAGGTATATTCGTTTTTTACTTAATTTTAAAGTTTTTCCTTCTTTAATCTTTTATAATTTTTGAACAGTGTTTAAATATAATCACATTCAATTATGTTGTACAGTTGCATATGTTGAAAATGTATACAACTGTATTTGTAAATTTTTCTATACGTTGTTTACTTTTTAGAATGTACGGAAGTGACAAAATGAGAAGAATATTTTCAATAACAGTTGCTCTCATGATTTTGCTCTCGTTGACTACAAGTGTACAAGCTCTAGAATCTAAAACACTTCAACGAGACAATGGTGGTTCTGCATGGGCTAGTTGGTCTAAAACAAATGGTACTCTAATTACCGATACCTATTTATCCTTGTCTCAGTCTAGTGATGGGACTGATATCTATCTGAGTACCAACACATGGGATACCACAACAGGATTTACAGTGGATAGCAAATCTGGTTACCTATTTACAAACGATGATGTTTTTACTATCGACAGCAAGCTTAATTTTGCAAGCCTATCTGAGGTTTCAATTAATGTTTACAATTGGTATGATTGGTACACACCTGAAATAGAGACCTTGAAAATCACAGCTGATTGGGTTGGAACAGGCGAAGTTCAGAAGGGTAGTTCCACCTATACTTCAACTGATGGTGATTATAGATTTAAGAGTACTAGCAATTCTAATTATAGAAATGCCATGGCAAGTGGAAGTGTAAACAATATCGACCTTGGACAAAATAATGGTGGCAGTTTGTATAAGTTTAAGTCTGCGTTTATAGAAATGGAAAAATAATCCAAAAGCAAAAATAATAAATGTTTTCACATTTCTAAATCGTCTAAATTTTCAATGGCTACGGTTATTGATAACATGTAGCCATTCTTCTGTTTTAAAAGCCCTTAAGAGTATGGCAACGATCACTTTTTTTGGCTCCACAAGAGTTTAATGTACCTATAATGAAGCAGATTAAAGATAGAAGGAATGAATTGTCTGTAAACGACACAGGATGGCGAATAAGGTTATACGGGTCAGAATTTATATTCAATTCTCTAACCGGCTGTACTTTTACCAAAGATATTATCTTGTATCGGTCGCCAATTATGTAACGGTCGCCGGCCAAATTCTATTACACTTCAGTTTCAGATCCCTGTCTTGTTCTCTTTAGGAGTTCTTTACACTCCAAGAAGGATTTCAGGTTTTAAAAAGAGTTCTAATAACAGGCAAAAATAAGAAAACAGGCAAAAACGAAAAGCTGACATCAGTGAGGACTCTTTTTATACGTCTTCAACTGTACAGTTGTCTTTAACTGCGCTACTGCCCTCAACTGTGCCGTTGCATGAAACCTGCCAGCTTTTAACCTTCTTTACGCTAATCTTTATTGTTTTTGCAAGTTCTACAGGATCGGCTTCTGCCAGGGCTTCCACGCTTGTAATCCCGGCTTCTTCCAGTTTTCCTGCTGTAGCTTTTCCCACGCCTTCAAGATCCTTAATCGATTTGGGCCTTTCCTTTTTAGGCTGCTGGGCCTGTTCTTCCTGCTGGGCTTTCTGCCATTCTATGAAATTACACTGAGGGCAGCCAAGGTCCCATGGTCGTTTTCCGGCGTTGATTATACGGATATGGTGCAGGCCATGGGCTTCACAGGCTTTGTCAGTAACTATAATCTGTCCGCTTCTGGGCAGAGGGAGGGAAAAAGTACAGTTCGGATAGTTGTTGCAGCCTATAAAACGGCCTCCTCTTTTCGAACGCCGGATTATAAGTTCGTTTCCGCAGCCTGAGCAAATGCCTATGATTTTATCTTCCCTGAGGCCTGCCTGGAGAGATTCCACGATTTTTTCCCGGTTTTTATCGAGTTCCGAGAAGACCTGTTTCAGTATCTCTCGTGACTCTTCGAGGACAGCAACTTCTTTGATCTTGCCCTCGGCAATCCGGTCCATATTTTCTTCAAGCAGCTTTGTCATGTCCGGTTTTGTGATAGTAGGAGAATACTTCTCAAGAGAATCCATTACTGCAAAAGAGGTATTCGTGGGCTGCACAGGGTTTCCGTGGATGTAGGCCCTGGAATAAAGCTTGCTGATAATCTCATGTCGCGTTGCCTTTGTTCCAAGCCCGAGCTCCTCCATAATATTAATAAGTCTTCCCTGCCCGTAACGGCCAGGCGGCTGGGTTTCCTTATCAGGCATCTCTTTGTTTATAATCTTCAGGAAATCGCCTTCATGGAGTTCGGGGAACAGCCTGTCTTCAGGTGCATTGTAAGGATAGTACCATCTCCAGCCTGGCTCTACAAGCCTTGCTCCGTTTGCCCTGAACTCTTCTCCGTTGATGTCAAGCCTCAAGCGCATAGTTTCCCATTCACTTGGCCCGGCAAAGGTCGCAAAAAAGCGCCTGACTACAAGTTCGTAGACTTTCCACTCTTCCTCTTTTAAGTCAGACTCTTTTGCAAGGGAAGCCGGAAAAATAGGTGGATGGTCGGTGGTTTCCTTTTTTCCTCGCGTAGGAATGAGTTCGGCTTTCTCAAGCAGGGCGTCTGCGTATTCTTTAAATGGGCCTTCTTTGAAAATCTCAATCTGCGCCCTCAGGTCAAGGGTATCGGGATAAACCGTATTGTCAGTCCTTGGGTATGAAATATAACCATTAGTATAGAGAGCTTCGGCTATGCGCATCGCGTTTGCTGGACTGAGCCCGATTGAGTTTGCTGCGCTTATAAAACCAGTGGTATTAAACGGAGTCGGAGGCTGGTCAGTCTTTTTCCCTTTTTCGATTTCTTTTAATTCGGCCTGTTTCCCCAGTTTCTTAAAGGCTTTTGCTGCCTCTTTTTTATCCAGAAAACGGCGAGTTGAGTGCTGAGCTGAGAAAGTTTCTTCATCTGCATTTTGAAGTTCGGCATGGATTTCCCAGTAAGGAGTAGGGACAAAAATATTCCGTTCTTTTTCCCTGTCAACAATAAGAGAAAGGGTTGGTGACTGTACCCTGCCTACGGAAAGGAACATCTTCCCAAGCCTGCCTGCGGCAAGAGAAATATAACGGGTAAGAGCTGCGCCCCAGACGAGGTCAATGACTTGCCTGGAATGGCCTGCGTCCGCAAGATTAAAATCGACATTTGTTGCGTTTGAAAATGCAACTTCTATTGCTTTTGGGGTTATTGCACTGTAGCGCACCCGGTCAAAAGGAACATCCGGATTCACCTTTTTTATGATATTGAGGGCCTCGACTCCTATCAGTTCTCCTTCCCGATCGTAGTCAGTGGCAATCGTAACCCTGCTTGCCTCTTTTCCCAGGCTTCTAAGGGCAGTTACGATCTTCCGGTTGATAGGAGTTGTTATAATATCGGCGTCGATAAGGGCCTTAGCTTCCACTTTCTGCCAGTTATTATACTCTTTGGGAAAATCGATCCCTACGATATGGCCCGACAGCCCTACAACTGCAGTCTCCTGCTTCTCTTCATCGGACACAATCTCATACCGGTATACGTCTACTCCGCTGACTCTATCTTTCTTCGGGTTTTTTGGAGCCAGAATCGCAGCTATCCTCCTTGCTGCTATATTTTTTTCTGTTACGATAAGGTGCATTTAAAACTCCGGTATAATTTTTTAAACTCTATGGAGGAATACTAGCGTACCCCAAAACTCCTTCCAGTCTGAGACAAAGCCTGCCTCCTAATTCTTTGAAGTTTCCTTTTCCAATATATAATTTTGGATTGAATCCCAAAATACGCTGTCATCCGTAACTAAAATTAGGCTCAAAGCTCTTCAATGCCCTGTAAAGAGTCTTCATATACCCGTTAAACTCTTCTACTCATCTGTCCTTAATTCTCCCTTCACAAAATTCTCTGTGGGATACGAGTTTCTCTAGGATATGGCTCTCTCTGGGATACAATCCTATATGGAATACTTTTCCGGTTGATTCTTTCAATATTTTAAGCCTTCTCAAATTTTTCCCAGCTTTTTTTCAGGACTTTCCTTTAAGACTTTCCATTACTTTCAGTCAACCTGAAAGCAAGTTCTACGGCTTCTTCCGGACTTTTTGCCCTGTGAACGCCTTCGATTTTCCATCCCGGTTCGAGCACGACTACAGTTTTTCCCATCTTCAGGCCCAGTGCTATCTCTGAAAGTGTTCCGTATTCTCCATTGACCGCAATCAATGCATCCGAGGACTGCGCTATAAGAGCGTTTCTGGCATGCCCCATTCCGCTAACGATTGCGATATCTATCCAGAGATTTGCTTCCTCTCTATGGGCTCCGGGCAAAATTCCCAGGGTTATTCCTCCTTCCTGCTTTGCTCCGTATGCTGCGGCCTCCATAACTCCGCCCAGACCTCCGCAGAGCATAACCGCCCCTCTTTTTGCTACCTCTCTTCCCACCCTTTCTGCAAGAGCCCTGACCTCGCTGCCGCAAGCCCCTGCACCTATAACTCCTATCTGTTTTCTTGAATCTGCTTTCACCAGTACTTTCATCATGCAAACATCCTTTTCTCCATTTCAGGTCTTTTACAAGTCTATTTCTTCGAGTAAGTTCGAATTTGCCATCTTTCAAAAATAGTTACAATATTAGACAGCTAGAAATGGTGAATAATGAATAGTCAGGTATAATGAATAATGGACAATGGACAGTTAGAAATCATTTACAATGGATATTCAGAAATAATGGTTCTGAATTTCCACAATCTCAGTACTGTTTTTTGCGGTTGCATACTCTTCAAGCGGTTCCTTATTTAGTTCGAGAAAACTGTGCCCCCAGTTAAACTTGGAGAGAACTTTTTCAGCCTGTTCTTTATACCCTAGAATGTATAGAGCAGCTGCAAAGGCTTCGGCTGAATTGAGTTTGAAGGGCCTTCCGAAATTCACAGGATTGCCTGCAAGTAGATAGGGAAGAGCCCTGTGTTCAAGATTCAGCTTCGCAAGTTCGGGAAAAACCCTTTCCACTTCTTCCCAGGAGCAATCGAGTACGATGATTCCTTTTCTGTAATCATCGGCAGGAGATAGGGCTTTTTCTGCAGTAGGATCCAGAAGGATCGCTGACCTTGGCAGCCTTGATATTCTGTCGTAAAGACGGGCAAGATCAAAGCGAGCCAATTTTCTTCCGGTGCATTTTTTCGGGTCACACTGCCCGGCATGATATATATAAAGGGAAATATCCCGTTGATTTGTTGGATTCATTAATGATCCTCTGGAATATAAGATTCTATTTAAACGGTTTCCTTATTTACCTGTTTCCTTGTTTCCCTGTTTCCTTGTTTACCTGTTTCCTTGTTTCCCTGTTTCCTTGTTTCCCTGTTTCCTTGTTTCCCTGTTTCCTTGTTTCCCTGTTTCCTTG